>JACDEY010000159.1 GCA_013816105.1 Actinomycetota bacterium | reverse complement strand
GTCTACATGTCGCGCGCCACGTTCATGACGTTCTTCGGCCGGCCTCGGTCCGAGCAGAAACCGCACGACGCGCCGCCGCGCATGGGCCTTGCCCTGGTGGTCCTGGCGGCCGCCGCCGCTTTCGGCGGCATCCTTGGCCTGTCCGCCATGAACGGCCTCCTCCCGTCGTTCCTGGAGCCGGTGTTCGGGTCCTCGGAGGAGCCGCACGGGCCGTTGACCGTCCTGGCGCTTGCGCTCGTCTCCTCGGCGGTCGCGGTCGTCGGCATAGGGATCGCCTACCTCGTCTACGGGTCGGGCAGGATCGACTGGATCGCCCTGCGGTCCCGCTTCGCCGGCGCCAAACGCGCCTCCCAGCGCGGGTTCTACGTCGACGATGTGTACGCGGGCGGGCTCGTCGCCCCCGCGAAGCTGGGCTCGGCCTTCCTCGCCTACGTCTTCGACCGCCGGGTGCTCGACGGAGCGTTCAACGGGCTCGGCCGGATGATCGGGGCGTTCGCGGGCCGGGGCCGAGCGGTCCAGACGGGACGGGTCAGGAGCTACGCGCTGGCGGTCCTCCTCGGCGTAGTAGGGGTCCTCTCCTATCTGGCGGTGCGCTTCTAGATGAACGAGTTCCCGTGGCTGACGGCGGTCACGTTCGCCCCCCTCGCCGGGGCGCTGGTGCTGGCGCTGTTTCCCTCCCGCGCCGCGAACCTCCACCGGCTCTGGACATTGTTCGTGACCCTGGCCGTGTTCGGGGTGTCCCTCGGGATGTTCGCGTCATACGAGGGCGGGGCGGCGGGGTTCCAGCTCGTCGAACGGGCCACGTGGGTGGAGTCGCTGAACTTCCAGTACATCCTCGGCGTCGACGGGATCAGCGTCTTCCTGGTGCTGCTGACCACGTTCCTCATGCCGGTGGCGGTTCTCGCCTCCTGGAGGGTCGAGCGGCAGGTGAAAAGCTACATGATCGCGTTCCTGGTCCTCGAGACGGCGATGCTGGGCACGTTCGTCGCCCTCGACCTGCTGCTGTTCTTCCTGTTCTTCGAGGCGCTCCTGTTCCCCATGTACCTCATCATCGGCGGCTGGGGCAGCGAGCGTCGTGCCTACGCCGCGGTCAAGTTCTTCCTGTTCACCATGGCGGGATCGGCCTTCCTGTTCGTGGCCATCCTCTTCCTCTACTTCCGGTCGGGCTCGGCCCTCGGGACGCCCACCTTCGATCTGACGCAGCTCTCGAACGTGCCGCTCTCAGTCGTTGCCGGTCGGTGGCTCTTCCTGGGCTTCTTCGTGGCCTTCGCCGTCAAGGTCCCGCTGTTCCCGCTCCACACGTGGCTCCCCGACGCACACACGGAAGCGCCCACGGCGGGATCGGTTGTCCTGGCCGCCGTTTTGTTGAAGATCGGCGCCTACGGGCTCATCCGGTTCAACCTGTCGCTGTTTCCCGAGGCCTCGATGTACTTCCGCACGTTCGTGCTCGTCCTCGCCGTCATCGGGATCCTCTACGGGGCGATCGTCGCCCTGATCCAGACGGACGTGAAGCGCCTGGTTGCGTACTCGAGCGTCTCCCATCTGGGGTTCGTGGTGCTCGGCATCTTCGCGTTCAGCGTGGAGGCCATGACGGGAGGCGTCCTCCAGATGGTCAACCACGGGCTCTCGACGGGGGCGCTGTTCCTCCTGGTGGGGATGATCTACGAGCGGACCCACACGCGCGACCTGACGAAGATGGGCGGGCTGTCGCAGACGATGCCGATCCTTGCGGGGGTCTTCCTGTTCACGGCGCTCTCCTCGATCGGGCTTCCCGGGCTGAACGGCTTCGTGGGTGAGTTCCTCGTTCTCCTGGGCACGTTCGCCGTCAGCAAGCCGTTCGCGTCGGTTGCGGTTGCGGGAGTGGTGCTGGCGGCGATCTACCTCCTGTGGGCGTACCAGCGAGCGATGCACGGCGAGCTGCGAAATCCCGACCACGCGACGCTCCCGGACCTGAACGGGCGGGAGCGCGTGCTCCTTGCGCCGGTCCTCGCCGCAATCCTTCTCATCGGCGTCTTCCCGCGACCGTTCCTTGACGAGATCGAGCCGAGCGCGGAGGTGTCGGTCGCGTGTGTGAGGGGACGTGGAACAGGCGGAGAGCTCCTGTCGCTCGCGCCGAACCACCTCTGTACCGGGACGATCGACCAACTGGGTCCCTTGCCATGAGGACGCCACGGTGACCTTCCTTCTCGCGCAGGCTCAGGGACTCCGGCCGCCTGAGGTGGACCTCGGTCCGGTCCTGCCGGAGCTGATCCTGGTCGGAACCGCGATCGCCGCGATGCTCTTCGACGCGCTACGGCCGTCCCGCGATCAGCGGCTCATGGCGACGCTCTCGATGGCCGGCATCGCCGCTGCGGCCGGAGCGTCCGTGTGGCTCTGGTCCCGGGAGGGGCCGGCCAGCGTGCTCGGCGGGATGGTCGCCGCCGACCGGTTCGCGGTCTTCTTTCGCTTGGTGATACTGGGGGTCGCAGCCCTGGCGGTCCTGCTGTCGCAGCACTACCTGGAGCGCTCCGGCGATGCGCGAGGCGAGTACTACCCGCTCCTGCTGTTCTGCACGGCGGGGATGACGCTCATCACGGCGGCCGCCGACCTGATCATGGTGTTCCTCGCCCTCGAGATCCTCTCGCTGTGCCTATATCTCCTCACCGGATTCTCGTTCCGCCGCCTCGCGTCCGCCGAGGCGTCGATGAAGTACTTCCTGCTGGGGGCTTTCTCATCCGCATTCTTCCTCTACGGCATCGCACTGGCCTACGGCGCCACCGGGACGACGAACCTGAGCGAGATCGCGGGGTCGCTCTCCGGGGAGCTCGGCTCGGTCGCGCTTGCGTTGGGAGCCGCGGGGCTCCTCGCCGCCGGATTCGGGTTCAAGGTGGCGGCCGCGCCGTTCCACATGTGGACGCCGGATGCCTACCAGGGCGCGCCGACCTGCGTGACCGCGTTCATGTCGGCCGGCACCAAGGTCGCCGCGTTCGGGGCGCTCCTGCGCGTGTTCATGGTGGCCCTCTCCCCACTCACGTGGGACTGGCGGCCGTTCATGTGGGTGCTCGCCGCGCTCACCATGGCGGTCGGGAGCGTCCTCGCCATCGCCCAGACCGACGTCAAGCGGATGCTGGCCTACTCCTCGATCGCCCACGCCGGCTTCATCCTGGTCGGCGTCACCGCCGGGAATCAGCAGGGGATGGAATCGGCCATGTTCTACCTAGCCGCCTACGCCGCCATGATCCTCGGAGCGTTCGGAGTGGTCATGCTGGTCTCCGTGCGGGGGGAGCGACATCTCTCCCTGGCCTCGTATGCGGGCCTCGCGCGTCGGAGTCCCTTCCTCGCCGCGCTCATGACGCTGTTCCTGCTCTCGCTCGCCGGCATCCCGCCATCGGCCGGGTTCATCGCCAAGTTCACCGTGTTTTCCGCCGCGGTTCAGGCCGGGTACTGGCCCCTGGCCCTCGTCGCCGTCCTCCTGTCGGTGGTCGCCGCTTTCTTCTACATTCGGCTCATCCTTCTGATGTACACGCAGGACCCCGAAGAGGCCGAGGAGGTTCGCACTCCCCCCATGGCCCGGCTGGCCGTCGCCATCCCGGCTCTCCTGACCCTTCTCTTCGGTGTGCTCCCCTCGCTGCTGTTCGACGTCCTTCGGTCCGCTTCGGTGATCACCTTCTGATGGTCGTGAGTCCATGACCCGCTCCGAGACCCCGGGCCTGGAGGCGCCGGACCCACGCCTGGAGGAGGAGCTTCGGCTGCGCCTGAACGACGTCGAGGCGACTCTCGACAAGGCCGTACGTACCGACACGGACTTCGTGAGCGAGACGGCTTCCTACCTCCTGGCTGCCGGAGGGAAGCGTTTCCGCCCCCTGCTCGTGCTGCTCGCGGGCCACTTCGGCGACCCCCGGGATCCCCGCCTGATCCAGGGGGCGGCCGCCATCGAGATCACGCACGTAGCGACCCTCTACCACGACGACGTCATCGACGAGGCCGACCACCGTCATGGCG
>JACDEY010000158.1 GCA_013816105.1 Actinomycetota bacterium | reverse complement strand
GCCGATGGCGACGGGGTCGTCATGGGGCTGGCGGAAGCGGATGGAGAAGCAGAGGCCGTGGCAGAGGGGCTGGGCGTCGTGCCGGAGGCGGTCCCGGAGGGCACCGGAGACGGCGACGGTGTTGACGCGGGGACCGCCTGGGGATCCAGTTCCGTGAGGCTCTCCGTCCGGATGCTGACTGTGTCGGCTCCCAGGATCTCGATGCTCGCTTCGCCTCGCCCGAAGCTGCTCATCACGTCGCGGTAATCGGAGACGCTCGCCCCGCTCGCGTTCTGAAACTCGAGGGAGGCCCCACCGGTAAAGGCGATCGAGAAGTTGAGGCCCCGGTAGAAGAGCCCAAAGAGGGAAAGCGCGATGAGCACGCCGGACAGCGCGAACCAGTAGTTCCGGCGTCCAATGAAGTCCACGTGCGGGACGCGATGGCCGCGGAAGGTGCTCAGCGCACTCCGAAGGTTCACCGTTCTCCTCCGGCGACCGGAAGCGGGTCGGCGGCCACCCCGCTCCTGAGGCCGACTCCCCGCATGTTGGACAGGGTCGGACTGCGGGCTATGAGGAACACGAGCGGCCGCTTGAAGAAGTAGACGACGAACATGTCCAGGGCGGTGGCGAGCCCGAGCGTCAGCGCGAACCCGCGCACGGAGCCGACGGCGAGCAGGTACAGGACCAGCGCGGCACCGATGGTCACGATATCTGCGGCCACGATGGTCCGCCACGCCCGCCGGAACGCCGGCTGGACGGCCGCGCGGAGCGACTTGCCGTGGCGGACCTCGTCCTTCAGGCGCTCGTAGAACACGATGTAGGAGTCCGCGGTGATCCCGAGCGAAACCACGATTCCGGCCACCCCCGCGAGGGTCAGGGCGTAGCCGATGGCCTCGCCGGCCAGCGACACGAGCCCGACCGCGAGGGCCGCCCAGATCCCCATCCCGAACCACGTCACTACGCCGAGGAGCCGGTAGTAGAAGAGGAGGTAGAGCATCAGCAGGATGAGGCCCACAATGCCGGCGAAGATGCCCTGGCGAAGGGACTCCGAGCCAAGCGTCGGGCTCACCGTGCGGACCTCTTCGCGCTGCAGGTTCACAGGCAGGGCCCCCGCGTTCAGTACGACTGCGAGGTCACGAGCTTCCGCCTCGGTGAAGCTGCCGGTGATCTGCCCGCGGCCCCCCGTGATCGGCTCGTTGATCGTGGGGGCCGACTGCACGACGTTGTCGAGCACGATCGCGAGGTTCTGGCCGGTCAGGCGGGTCGTCACCTCCGCAAACTGGCGGCTCCCCTCCGGGTTCATCTCGAAGTTGATCTGCCAGCCCACGGTCGCCTGCGTGTTGCTCTGGCCTGATGGCACGAACACGGCGGTCGCCTTGGAGAGGGCGGCCCCCGTGATCTCGACCGGCCCCAGCTGATACTTCGGGTCGGTCCCGGGCGTGAACCGTTCGTTGCCGTCGACGTCCTCGTAGGTCACCATTCCCTCACCCTGGGACGGCTCCTCCTTGAAGTCGGGGCTCTGCCGGAAGGGGTCGTTCAGCGGAATGACACCTTCGGTGAACGCCGTCGTCAGGTAAGGGGAGTCCTCGGCGTCCGACGGCGTGAGCTGCTGCAGGACCTGACGCTGGTCCAGGCGCGCGGTCTGGCCTATGATCTGCAGGACCCGCTGCTGGCTCTGGGCCTTCGCCGCCGCCTCCGCGTCGGCGCGCTCGTTGAAGCATCCCACCAGGCCGCCGCTCGAGGAGAGGGCACAGAAGCGGCTTCCGCGCTGTTCCACGGTTCCCTGGCCCCCCAGCCCCGGAAGCTGCACCTGGATCAGGTTTCCTCCGAGGAGCGAGATGTCGGGTTCCGCCACGCCCAGCGCGTCGACGCGCTCACGGATGCTTTCGAGCGCCCGCTCCATCACGTCGCGGTCGGCCGTCTCGGGCCCCGACAGGATCACCGAGATCCCCCCGACGAGGTCCAGGCCCAGGAGCGGGCGCACCGACGTGGCCAGGCCGAGGACCGCCGCTCCGACCAGGAGCAGCACGAGGACGATGGACGCGACGAGCCGCCTCGTTCCCCTCATCGGCGGCCTACAGGAGGGAGGCCCCGTTGATGGTCAGCTTGAACCGGCACTCCAGCGTGTTCGCGGCGCGCCGGCACATCGTCATGCGCTGCAGGAAGATCTCGAAATACTCCATGACGTGGCTGATCTCCGTGTCGATCGTGAGCTCGAGTGTGATGGTTCGGGCAGCCGAGTCTACCCGCAGGAACGACTGTTCGGAGGCGTAGTTGACGCGGTCGTGGATGTCGAAATCGATCTGCGCGGACTTGCGGACGCGGCTTCGGTGCACGTCCGTCTTGTCCGCGAGGATGACCGCTGCCGAGACCGGCCCGGACGACTCGCTCCCCTCCTCCTCGTGGCCCCCGACCGCCGCCATGACCAGGGCGAGGTCGGCGATCGCCATGCGATCCTTCAGCGCCTCGTACGAGAGCAGCGCGCCCACCTGCCCGTGGTTCGCACGCGCCACCAGGTTGCCACGTCGTGCAGGTAGCCGCTCAGGCAGGCGAGGATCGACAGCCGCTCGCCGTAACCGAGCCTCGAGAGCACGTTGAACGCGATCCGGGCGGTGAGGTTCGCGTGGCGAAACCCGTGCTCGGTGTAGCCGAGGCCCTCCATGACGCGGTCCGCGCTCGAAACGAACGTCGAGATCACCGGGTCCTGCTGGACGTCCTCCAGGGTGAGGAGGCCGGTATCGGACCGCGACGGCGGCGCGGCGGCGACCTTCGGTCCGCGGTCGGCCGCCGAGACCTTGGGCCGCGGGGCTGTGCGACTCATGTCTGCTCGCCGGCCTGCTCTTCCTCGTCGACGTCGGTCTCGTCCTGCCCCTCGTCGAAGACGAGCCTGCGGGCGATGGCGCTCTTCACCATGCGGATCTCGATCCCGGGGCCAAGCTCGACGGTGAGCTCGTCGTCCTCCATGGTGCGGATCGTGCCGAACATCCCGCCGACGGTGAGCACCTCGTCGCCAACCTCGAGGCCTTGCAGCAGCTCTCGCTGGGCCCGGGCCCGCTTCTGTTGCGGCCGGATCATCAGGAAGTAGAAGACGACGAACATGAGCCCGAGGAACAGGAGCAGGCTCAGCGGATTGGAGCCGGTCTGGCTGTCCTGGGCCAGTGGGGCGATGAATCCGAGCACGGTTTACCTCCTTGCGAGCCGGGGTCCGACCGGGAGAGGAGGAAGCGCGACTCGCGAAAAAAACGGCGGCCCGCGGCCGCCGCGATGAGAACGCCAGTCATTCTAGTGGCGGACCGACACCTTCGCAAGGGCTCCGGCTACGCTCCGGCTGGCCTTGGAGACCGCCGTGAGGTCGTTCTTGCCGCTGCCACCGTCGCCAGCACCTCCTGGCCGTAGCGTTCCAGCTTGGCCAGCCCAACCCCGGACACGGCCAGCAACTCGCCCGGCGTTCGCGGATGGCGCTCGGCGATGGCGGCCAGCGTGGCGTCGTGGAACACCACGTACGCTGGAACTCCGTCTCGACGGGCACGCTCGAGGCGCCAGCGCTTGAGGGCCGCGAGGAGCGGATCACCGTCAGGGACACGGGATGCCCCATCGGATCCCGCCGGCCCGGCCTGCCTCGATCCACGGCCTCGCGCCGGGGCTTCGACATGGGCCGGGGAGAGCTCGTCGATGAAGGGGCTCCGAGCCGCTCGACCGTCCGGCCGCGCGATCGGCCACGTGAGGAACAGCCACCGCCGGGCTCGGGTGATTCCCACGTAGAGGAGCCGGCGCTCCTCGTCGATCGGCGCCCGGTTTCGGCCGGACCGGAAGGGGAGCTCGCCGTCCAGCAGTCGTGGCAGGAACACCGCGTCGAACTCCAGCCCCTTGGCCCGATGGTAGGTCATGAGGTTGACGCCGCGGCCGGACTCCTCGATCGAAAACCGCCGGATCAGATCGGCGACGAAGTCCGCGGCGCCCCCGTCAGGGCGCGACCCCTCGAACTCCCGAGCCAGCGTACGAAGG
>JACDEY010000016.1:5589-10086 GCA_013816105.1 Actinomycetota bacterium | reverse complement strand
CGGACCGGCTCGGTTGGGACCGATCCGCGTCTGCATGTCGGCGATGACCTTGCGCTCGATCCAGATCGCGAGCAGCACCGAGAGGAGCAGCGCGGCGAACACGACCACGACGCGCGCGACGAGCAGAATCCAGAACACCCAGTCGATCGCCCCGAGCATCAGACCTCCTCCTCCCGGCCGTCCGTCTCGAGGGTCACGTCCGCCATCATGCGCCCCGACAGGATGGAGTTCGCCTTGAACCCGGGCTGGTTGTATGGCACGAACGCCGCACCCTCCGCGATGTGGCGGCTGATGCGGACGGGCAGCTTCGCCTCGCCGGCACTCGTCCGGAGCGTGGCGGTGACTCCTTCGGAGAGCCCCAGTCGCTCGGCGTCGGCCGGATGGACCTCGAGGAACGGGGGCGCCTCGAGCGCCTCCTTCAGCGTGTCGGCTCCGGCCGAGAGGCTCCCTTCGTCCACCAGCAGCGGATACGTGAACAGCGATAGGGACTCACCGTCTTCATCCGACGGGCCTTCACGGTCGGCGGGCGGCCGCGCGTGGCCATCGACGGGGGACGGCGAGGCATCGGGGAGCCGCGGGGCGAGCAGCCTCCCCATCTCCTCGTGCAGAGCCTCGAGCGAGCTAAAGCCCATGTCCCTGCCCATCGCCTCCGAGAGCTCCTGGAAGATCCTCCACTCGCTGCGGGCGAGCCCGTGAGGGTCCCGGGCGGGCCGGAGCCGCTGGGAGCGGCCCTCCCAGTCGGTGTAGTGGCCATCCTTCTCGAGGTAGGGAACGCCCGGAAGGACGGCGTCCGCATAGATGGCGAGCGGGCCGGCGGAGATGTCGATCACGACCTTGTAGGGGACGTTCTCGAGTGCGCGCCGGGCCAGCACGCCATCGGGGAAGTCGTCGAGCGGATCCACGCCGACCAGGAAGAGGACGTCGATCTCGCGAGCCGCGGCCGCTTCCAGGATGGCGGTCGTGTCCCGGCCGGGGCGCTCGGGGAGGAGCGTCCCCCAGGCCACCTCCACCTGGGATCGCGCGGCATCGTCCTGGATGGCCCGGCCGCCCGGCAGCAGGGCGGGGTGCAGGCCGGCGCGCAGGGCCCCGCGGTCATTCGCGCGGCGGCACAGGAACGCGAACCGTCCACCCGCGTCGGAGGCGAGCGCCGCGGAGGCTGCGACCGCCCCCGGAACGTCGGCGAGCCTCGGCCCGGCGAGGACCACCAGGTCCTCGCCCGCGTTCCGGATGACCTCTCGTGCCTCGCCGATCGCTCCGCCCTCGCCATCGGCGTCCTCCCCACCCGCTCTCAGCCGGCCCAGGACGTCCGCCTCCTCACCCGGGCGGCAGAGCAGGTGCTCGGCGACATCCCAGAGTCGCGTCCTGCGAGGATGGACGACGACCACCCTCGCGCCCCCGTTGTAGACGGCCTTTCGGATCCGAAGGTGGAGGATGGGAAGCTCCTGCTCTGCGTCCAACCCGGCGACCACGATCGTCTTCGCCCGCTCCACGTCGTGATAGGTGACGGGCATTCCTGCCGCCTGGGCGGCTTCGACCTCCAGGGGGACGTGCGCCGTGCCGGCCGTTCGAGAATCGACGTCGTTGGTCGCGAAGGCGGACCGGGCCAGCTTGGAAAGGGCGTAGGCATCCTCGTCCGAGAGCCGCCCACCTGCGAGGAAGGCCGTCCGCGCATCGCGTGCCCACGACGCGATCGCGCCGAGGGCCTCGCCGAACGACACCGGCTCCAGGCCCCGCTCTCGCAGCAGGGGCATGCTCAGGCGCGACGGTCCGTCGGCAAACGAGAACGCGAACCTGCCCTTGTCGCACAGCCACGCGTCGTTCACGTCGCGGTTATCCCTTGCCAGGTGGCGCACGACCTCCCCCCGGCGGAGATCGACGCGGATGTTGCACCCCGAGGCGCAGTGCGGGCAGATCGTGTCCGCGGACCTCAGGTCGAACGGGCGGGCGGCGAACCGGTAGGTGCGGGCGGTGAGCGCCCCCACTGGACAGATCTGGATGGTGTTTCCGGAGAAGGGGCTCTCGAAGTCCTCGCCGGGGGCGATCGAGACCTGCTCGGCCGCCCCGCGGTCGAATAGTTCGATGAACCGGTCACCCGAGATCTGGTCGCAGAATCGCGTGCAACGCGCGCAGAGCACGCAGCGCTCCCGGTCGAGTGCCACGAGCGGGGACAGCGGAAGCGGCTTGTGGTAGGTGCGCTTGGCCTCCCGGTACCGACTCTCGCCCGGACCGTATGCCAGGGCCTGATCCTGCAACGGGCACTCTCCGCCGCGGTCGCAGACGGGACAGTCGAGCGGGTGGTTGATGAGGAGGAACTCCAGAACGGCCTCCTGGGCGTCCGCCACCTCAGCGCTCGTGAACTGCGTCTGCACGGCCATCCCGTCGGCGACCGGGGTGGAGCAGGAGGTCATCAGCTTTCGCTGCCCCTCGACCTGCACGTAGCACTGCCGGCACGCGGCGACCGGATCGAGCAGTGGGTGGTCGCAGAACCGTGGAATCTCGATGCCGAGCTGCTCGGCTGCCCGGATGATGAGCATGCCCTTTGGGACGGTCACCTCCTTGCCGTCGATCGTGAGCGTGACGGTCTCGGACGCCGCGCCGTTGACGTCGGTCATCCGAGGACCTCCCCGAGTTCGACCTCGCGGCCCTCGGGCAGCACCTGAGCGAGCGACCCGGTCGTGCCGCCCGTACGGTCGGTCACCGACGCCGTCTTCGGCTCATCCTTGAACGGGCATCTGCCCAGGCGGACGTGTTCCTCGTACTCCTCCCGGAAGTACTTGATGGAGGAGTCGATGGGCGAGACCGCCCCGTCGGCGAGGGCGCAGAACGACTTGAAGAGCATGTTCTGGCCCATGTCGCGCATGAGCTCGATGTCCTCGCGTCGGCCGTGGCCGTTCTCCATGCGGCCCATGACCCGGCTCATCCACCAGGTGCCCTCCCTGCACGGCGTGCACTTGCCGCATGACTCGTGCGCGTAGAACTGGGTGAATCGCAGCGTGACGTCCACGATGCAGTCCGTTTCGTCGAGCACGATCATCGCCCCGGTTCCGAGCAGCGAGCCGGCCGCCATGACCGCCTCGAAATCCATTGGCGTGTCGAGGTGGTCAGCGGTGAGGTAGGGCGTCGAGGAGCCGCCCGGCGTCCACGCCTTCAGGGCCTTGCCTTCCGAGATGCCGCCGGCGTGCTCCTCGATGAGCGCCCGGGCGGTGGTTCCCAGCGGCGCCTCGTAGTTCCCGGGCCGGTTGACCCTTCCGGATACCGAGAAGACCTTCGGGCCGGTGGACTTCTCGGTCCCGATACCCGCGAACCACGCGGCCCCGCGGTCGACGATGTGGGGAACGCAGGAGAGGGTCTCCACGTTGTTGATCACCGTGGGGCACCCGTAGAGGCCGTCCGTCACGGGGAACGGTGGACGAAGGCGCGGCTGGCCCCGGCGACCCTCGAGCGACTCGAGCAGCGCGGTCTCCTCGCCACAGATGTACGCGCCGGCGCCCCGGTGCACGACCACGTCCAGATCGAAGTCCGAGCCGGCCACACCTCGCCCCAGGTATCCGCGATCGTAGGCTTCCGCAACGGCCCGCTCCACGACCGTTGCCGGCCACACGAACTCCCCGCGGCAGTAGACGAAGGCCGTGTGGCTCTGGACGGCCCAGCAGGCTATGGCGAGCCCCTCCAGCACCTGGTGGGGATCACGCTCGAGCAGCTCGCGGTTGTTGAAGGTGCCCGGTTCGCTCTCGTCGGCATTCACCACGACGTAGACAGGCTTTCCGGTGCCCTGAGGAATGAAGGACCACTTCGTCCCCGTGGGAAAGCCGGCCCCGCCCCTCCCCCGCAGCCCCGAGGCCTTGATCTCCTCGATGAGGGCCGGCGGGCTCATCGCGAGCGCCTTGCCCAGCGCCCGGTAGCCTCCCGCATCGAGGTACCCGTCGATGGATACGGCATCGGCGTCTCCCCAGCGGGCCGTGAGGACCGGCTCGAACTCAGGCACGGTTCTCGCCTTTCGCCGCCACCTGTTGAAGCTTGGGCCCCGGGAGGCTTCCCTCGCCGGCCAGCAGCCGCGAGACGTCCCGCAGGTCGCCGGGGACGCCTCCCCGGGAGGCCTCGGGAACTCGCCCCTCACGGATGCCCGCGATCATTGCATCGAGCTGCTCCTCGGTGACCCGGTCGTAGTACGTGTAGTTCACGGTGACGACCGGGGCGGCGTCGCACGCCGCCAGGCATTCCTCCTCCTCGACGGTGAAGAGACCGTCGTCGGTAACGCGCTCGGAGGCCTCCCCCAGAATGCCCCTCGCGCGCTCATAGAGCCGCCGGCCGCCGAGGAGGGAGCAGGACGGGTTGGTGCACATGGATATGACGTAGCGCCCGCTCGGTTGGAGCTTCAGCATCGTGTAGAAGGTCGCCACCGCCTCGACCTCCGCGGTGGTGAGCCCCAGGACATCGGCCACCTCGCGCATCCCCTCCCGCGGCACCCAACCCACCTCCGACTGGACCAGGTAGAGG
>JACDEY010000016.1:0-5579 GCA_013816105.1 Actinomycetota bacterium | reverse complement strand
AGGTAGAGGAGCGGCACCAGCGCGGAGCGCGCCACTGGGTACTTGGCGACGATGCGATCGGCCAGCTCGCGCACCGGCCCGGACAGGATGGGCCCCTCGGGAGCGCTCATCGGTCGGCGTCCCCCATCACCGGATCCAGGCTGGCCACGCAGGCGATGACGTCGGCGATGAGGCCGCCCTCGATCATCTTAGGGATCGCCTGCAGGTTCACGAAGCTCGGACCCCGGATGTGCGTCCGATACGGCCGGGTCCCCCCGTTGGAGACGACGTAGTGCCCGAGCTCCCCCCTGGGCGACTCCACCGCCTGGTACACCTCCCCGGCCGGGACCTTTATCCCCTGGGTGACGATCTTGAAGTGGTTGATGAGGGCCTCCATGGATTCCTCCATGATGTGCTTCACGTACCGCTCGGAGTTGCCGATGCCGTCGGGGCCAACCGATAGCTCGGCCGGCCATCGAAGCTTCGGGTCCTCGATCATCACGGGCCCTGGCTCGAGACGGGCCAGGCACTGCTCCACGATGCGAAGTGACTGGCGCATCTCCTCCATCCGGACCTGGTATCGGGCGAAGCAGTCGCTCTCCTCCCGGGTGGGCACGTCGAACTCGTACGTCTCGTAGCCGGAGTACGGCGCGCGCTTTCGCAGGTCGTGCGCGAGGCCTCCCGCCCTGAGCACCGGGCCCGTCACGCCGAGGGCGAGCAGCTCCTCGGTCGGCAGGTATCCGACCCCCGCGTTGCGCTGACGCCAGATGGGGTTGCCGGTGAGAAGGCTCTCGTACTCGCCGATGCGTCCGGGCATCAGCCGGAGGAACCCCTTTATCCTTTCCTCGGCGCCGTCGGGGAGGTCCATCCTCAGGCCCCCGATCCGGATGTAGGCATGGTTCATGCGAAGGCCGGTGACCATCTCGAAGATGGCCAGGATGTTCTCGCGCTCGCGAAAGCCGAACAGCATCATCGAAACGGCGCCGAGCTCGAGAGACGTCGTGGCGATCCACACGAGGTGGCTCGCGATCCGGTTCAGCTCGTTCACCATCACCCGGATGACCTGCGCCCGCGGCGGCGCTTCGATGCCGAGGAGTCTTTCGACCGCGAGGCAGTAGGCGAGCTCGTTGAAAAGAGATGAGAGGTAGTCGGCCCGGGTCACGAACGTGACGCCCTGCTGCCACGTCCGGTATTCCGTGTTCTTCTCGATCCCGGTGTGCAGATAGCCGAGCACCGGACGGCACGAGACCACGTACTCCCCGTCGAGCTCGAGGACCAGCCGCAGGACCCCGTGCGTCGAGGGGTGTTGCGGGCCCATGTTGATGATCATGGTCTCCCGCGTCGCGTCGCTCGTGGCCGCCATGGCTCTACAGCCCTCGCTGGTCGGGTGGTGGGATGTAGGCGCCCCGGTATGACGTGTTCACGCCACCCATGGGGTGGTCCTTTCGCAACGGGTGACCCACCCAGCCCTCCGGCAGCTCGATCCGCCGCAGGTCGGGGTGGCCCTCGAACACGATCCCGAAGAAGTCGAAGACCTCGCGTTCGTGCCAGTTCGCCGTGGGGAACAGCGAGGTCACGGACGGGAGCCTGGGGTCGTCCTCGGCGAGCCCGACCTTGACCCGCAGCCGGTGCATCCACCGGAGCGAGAGAAGGTGGTAGGCGACCCAGAATCTGGGCGCCGCGCCGGGCCAATCAGTGGCCGTAACGTCGGAGAGGAAGTCGAAGCCGAGCTCCCCCTCCTTGAGCAGGTGCTCCAGAGTGGCCTGTAGCTCCTCGCGAGGAACCGCCATCGTGACCTCCCCTCGCGCCAGCAGGACCTCCGGGTACCGTCCGCGCAGCAGCTTGGCCAGCTCGTCCGGGCGCATCTACTTGAACCGGGCTTCCCGCTGCACCTTCTCGTGCAGCCTCAGGATGCCGTACATCAGCATCTCGGGCCGGGGCGGGCAGCCCGGTACGTAGATGTCGACCGGTACGACGGTATCGACCCCCTGGACCAGCCCGTAGTTGTTGAACATGCCGCCCGACGACGCGCAGACGCCCATGGAGATGACCCACTTCGGCTCGGGCATCTGGTCGTAGATCGTTCGGAGCACCGGGGCCATCTTCTGCGAGAGGCGTCCGGCGACGATCATCAGGTCGGCCTGCCGTGGGGAGGCGCGGAAGAGCTCCATGCCCCAGCGTGCCAGGTCGTAGTGACCCGCCCCCGTCGCCATCATCTCGATGGCGCAGCACGCGAGACCGAACGTGACCGGCCACATGGACTGCCTCCGTGCCCAGGCCACGGCCTTGCCCAGTGTGGAGGTGAGGATGCCGCGCTCCACCTCGGCCTGCACATCGGCCGGGGTCTGGCCCGTGTGGACTCCGGGGAGGCGTTGGACGGGCATGCCTACCCGCCCACCGGCCGCTCGCCCGGGCCGCGCTCCACCGAGGGCGCGAGCGGCGTGAACCGCGTCCGATCCGCGTGGGTCGCGCTGCGTCCGGACGCCTCCCAATCGAGGCCGCCCTTCTGCCACACGTAGAGGTAGGCGACGAAGACGAGGCCAAGGAAGACGAGCATCTCCACGAGTCCGAAGAGCCCGAGTCCTCGGAAGGCGACGGCCCATGGGTAGAGGAAGATCGCCTCGATGTCGAAGATGATGAACAGCATCGCGACGATGTAGAACTTCACGGGGAACCGTTCCGACGCCGGCAGGCCCTCGGGCGTGATGCCGCACTCGTACGGAGCCGACTTCGCCGGCGTGGGGCGATGGGGCCGAAGCACCGAGGATGCGGCGAGCGACAGGACGCCGAAGCCCACGACCAGGCCCGCGAGCAGCAGGACCGGTAGGTAGTCGGACAGCACCTACCGCTCCGGCGCCAGGGACAGGATCGCGTGCATCAGCTTGTCCTGCCGCGACCCGCCCCTTCCGTCACTCAGGTTCGCCATGAACCGGAGGGCGAAGCGCATGAGCCGCTCGCGAGGGATCCCGTGTTTCACCGCGAACCGCATGAACGTCGGGTTGCCGAGGAGCTTCAGCCAGTTCCGACCGATGAGGAAGTATCGCTCGTAGCGCTCACGGATTAGCGAGGGATACATGTGCGCGATGGCCGGCCGGTTGCGCGCGAGCGCGTCCCCGAGCAGCTCGGCGGCCAGCTCTCCCGACTCGATCGCGTACGCGATGCCCTCGCCGTTGAACGGGTTGACGATGCCGCCGGCGTCGCCCACGACGAGCATTCCCGGAACTGCCAGCGGATTCCGGTTGATGCCCATGGGGATCGGTCCCGATAGGAGCGGCCCGACGGCGTTTGACTCGTCCATCCGCCACTCTGGGGGAAGCTGACGCACGAACCGGGCCATGACCTTGCGAGCGGTCATCTCCTTCGAGTGCTTCGGTGACCGCAGAACGCCCACCCCCACGTTGTAGAGCCCGTCGCCGACGGGAAAGACCCAGCCGTATCCGGCGAGGAGGCCGGAGCGCTCCTGCAGGCTCAGGAACGATTCGAGTACGGGCTCCTGAGCACGGGGGCTGCGGTAGTAGCGGCGGGCGGCGGCCGCCACCGGCCTCCCCTCGATCCTGGAGACGCCCCGCCGGGCGGCGAAGCGGCTGGATGCGCCGTCCGCGGCCACCACATACCGGGCCCGAACCCGGCCAACCTCGCCCCCGGCGGTGACCTCCGCTCCACAGACCCAGCCCCGGTCGTCGAGCGGCCCCGACACCTCCACGCCCTCCCGAAACCTGGCACCGGCCTTGATCGCCCGGTTGACCAGGAGGTCGTCCAGGTCGAATCTGGTGCGAACAACGCCGAGGGGCGGGAACGACCTCGTGTCGGGCCAGCGCAGCGTGATGACCGTGCCGTCCGTCCCGTAGGTCCGGAGAGCCTCAACGGGCGTGAAACCGGGCTCCTCCGGATCCACCCCCATCCGCCGAAGCGCCGAGACGCCCCGCGGGGTGAGGCCGTCTCCACACACCTTCTCGCGGGGGAAGGTGGCCTTGTCGACCAGCAGGACGTCGATGCCCTGCCGGGCGAGGTGGTAGGCGGCCGAGGAGCCCGATGGACCTGCTCCGACGACCAGGACGTCCGTGTCAGATGTGGGTGCCGTCGCGCTCCTCCTGCGTCGCCGGGCGGAGCCCCCATGGTGAGGGTCCCCGGCCGGTGCCGGGGACTTTGTGAACGGTTTCACGAAGTCATCGTAGGCCCGGCCGGAGGCTCCGGCAAGCGCCGCAGGGACGCCGCTGCGAAGGCGCATCTCTCCTCCGGAACCTCCCCCGGCCGTGATCAATGGGGCCCCTTCGAAGCGTGCACCCACGCGACCACCCGGTCCGGGCGCACCCGCAGAAGCCCCGGCTGCGGCACGTCCTCGGCGTACCTGGTGAAACCATAGCCGCCGAGCGCCCCGCGGTACTTCTCGAACCACGCGGATAGGGGCCTCCGGGCTTCCGGTTGCTCCGGCACCAGGGTTTCGGCCTGGCCGTGCACTAGCCCACCCGCGAGCTCGGTCCACGCCCTCCCACGGTCGAACTGCAACGCAACCCGCGGATCGTGCGCCACGTTTCTCCAGACCCTGCTTCCCTGGCGGCAGGAGACGAAGACCGCATCCTCGAGCCACACGAACCACAACGGCACGACGTGCGGGCGTCCATCGGGCAGCACGGATCCCACGTGGACCACGGGGAGGTCACGGAAGGTTCGGCGTGCGTCGGAGTCGTTCAGGGCAGCACTCCCGCGATGCGGCCGATCAGGCGTTGCGTACGGCGACTCGGTCGGCCAATGCCTCCAGCGCTCCGACGATCCCGGGGTCGATGCCGGAGGCCCGGACGGCCTTCTTCGCCTGCCCGGCGAGGGAGTCGATGAGGCCGATCGTCTCCGCAAGGGCGCCCGAGGCCCGGATCGCCTCCCGAAGCCCGCGGACCTCGCCCGGAGAGAGGTTCGAGCGCCCCAGCCGCTCGGAGATCAGGGCCCGAACGTCGGGGGACCCCATCTGCCACGCCTTCGCGACCAGGGCGGTCCGCTTTCCCTCGCGGAGATCGGTCTCCGCGTCCTTGCCGGTGAGGGAAGGGTCCCCGAAGGTCCCGAGCACGTCATCGCGCAGCTGGAAGGCCTCCCCCAGCGGGCGGCCGTACCGCCGCAGGGACCGATCGACGTGCTCGGGTGCGCCCGACAGCGCCGCTCCGACCAGTAAGGGCCCGACGACGCTGTAGGACCCGGACTTGAGCCTCGCCGCGCGCCTCGCGGCCGACTCGTCTCCCGCGCTTCGCCAGGGAGACAGGAGGTCGAGGAACTGACCTGCCACCGCCTCGACCCGCATGCGATTGAAGTGCGAGAAGGCAGCCAGGACGCGATGAGCGGGGAACCCCGAGGTCAGCAGGAGCTCGTCGGCCAGAGCGAGGGCCAGATCGCCCGCCAGGATCGCGGCGGAGCGACCGAACCGGTCGCCTCCGGCCCCCGCTCTTGCCAGCCGGCGGAACGTCGTCGCCTCGCCTCGGCGCCGGTGGGAGCGATCCATCACGTCGTCGTGGATCAGCGCGCACGCGTGGAGCAGCTCGAGGGCGGCGCCGGCACGTACGATGGCCGGCGTCCTCGTCCGGGTCGGAGGGTTCCGGGGCGGCATGAGATCATCC
>JACDEY010000157.1 GCA_013816105.1 Actinomycetota bacterium | reverse complement strand
ATCGCCTCCACCTCCATCGTTCTCCGCCCCACTCAAAAAGAACGTGGGCGCGTGCCCACGTCCGGTCATCCCAACACTCGCCCGTTTCTCATCGGCAGTATAGCACCGGCCTCACTTCACAAGGGCGCAAGGGCACTGGAGGATGAGCTCCCAACGTACCCCGGGGCGACTCGGTCGGTTACAGGCCTCGGCGCTGGCCGTCCCGGTCGGCCCAGTGGTCGCGCACGTTCATGCGCCGGTTCATCCGCTCGTCCCACCCGCGGTGGATCGGGATGTCCAGGGCCTCGGCGGCTTCGGCGGCGGCCTCCTCGGACGGGAACACCCAGCGGGTCCAGTTCCCCTCGAGGTCGACGAGGACCAGGTCGTAGGTGTCGATACCGCAGCGCTGCAGGACAGCCTCCACGTCCCGGCGAAGAACCGCGAAGTTCCTGAGCTCACCCGGCGGGGCGGTCTTCACCGGACGAGCCTAGGATCTGGTCTTCTGCCCCGCAACCCGAGCCGGGCGTCGGTCATGGAAGCGAGCGGAACGGCAGATCGCGCTCGAGGACGTCGTCTCCGCTCTTCTCAACTCGAAAGGCCAGGGCGCCCGGGCGGGACGTGACGACCTCCGCGAGGTCGCTGCCGACGAAGTGCAGCCCCACGTCTTCCTCGACCGCGTAGCCGGGCGCGAGCCCTTCGGAAACCAACCTACGGTACGTCGGACGACGCTGCTCCTCAGTGTCGTAATGGGGGCAGACGCTACCCGCCACGAACCCGAGTCCGTCGTCAAGCCGACGGAGCGGGCCGAATGAGTCGGTCACACCACATTCGAACCAGCACAGGGCCTCCGCGCTCACGCCGCACATGACGACCCCCGCCTCCCATGCCTCCCGCAGGACTGCATCGAGGCCGTGAACCCGCCACGCCGCCAGCATGGTCGCCGTGTTTCCCCCTCCCACGTAGACGACGTCCTGCGACAGGACGAACGCCCGGAGATCGTCCACGCGCCGACGGAAGAGGCCGAGATGGGACGCCTCGCAGCGCTCCGCGGGGAAGGCCTCGTAGAAGCGGACGACGGCGAAGTCGCTGTCGCCGCTTGCGGTCGGTACGAAGCAGACCTTCGATCTCGGCTTGCCGGTAAGCGCGAGGATGTAGTCGTCGAGAAGTACGTCTTCGCCGGTGAATCCGCCGCCCCCCAGCGCGACGATGTGCCGCTCGGGCATCGGACTCAGGGCGCCGTGGCAAGCAGCGCCACGATGTCGCCGGCGGCGGTGCTCAGCGAAGCCTGCCGGCGCTCTCCGGTGGCTCGAAGCTTGAGGTCGGCGCTGCCCGACTCCAGACCGCGCCTGCCCACCACGGCGTGGAGGGGGTACCCGATGAGATCGGCGTCGGCGAACTTGACCCCAGCCGTGACGTCCCGGTCGTCGAACACCACGTCCAGACCCGCACCCTGCAGCTGCGAGTAAAGGGTCTCGGCGGCCTCGACCACCGCCGGCTGGTCCATGTTCGTCGCGATCACCACCACCTCGTAGGGCGCCAGGGCTCGGGGCCACAGGAGGCCGGCCTCGTCGTGGAACTGCTCGGCGCACGCCGCGACGATGCGCGACAGCCCGATGCCGTAGCACCCCATCTGGTACGGCTGCTCCGTTCCGTCCTCGTCCACGAACGTGGCCTTGAGGGGCTTGGAGTACCTGGTGCCCAGCTGGTAGATGTGCCCAACGACGATGGATCGTCCGATGTGCAGCGTGCCTCCACACCTGGGACAGGGGTCACCCTCCCTGACCCGCGAAACGTCCTCCCAGCGGTCCACCCGAAAGTCGCGCTCGACGTTCGCCCCCGTCACGTGGTGGTCCGGCCGGTTGGCACCGGTCACCCAGTTGCCGCGGCTTCCCACAGATCGGTCGGCGATGACCAGGACGTCGTCCGGCATCGACTGCGGTCCCACGTAGCCCTTCACGAACCCCCGCTCGGCGAACTCGTGGTCCTCGAACAGGCGAACCGGCGCGGGCCACATGGCCCGAGCCACCTTCTTCTCGTTGACCTCGCGGTCACCGGGAACGAGCGTCGCGACCGTGCGCCCACCTGCATCGAAGAGCATGCACTTCAGCATCCGCGATGCCGGAAGCCGCAGCAGATCCGCCACTGCATCGATGCCGGGCCGGTCTGGCGTGGAGACCTCGGTCAGCGGCTCGAGCTCGCTCACGCCGGAATGCTCGGGCGCTCTCGCCTCGGCGGCTTCGACGTCGGCCGCGTAGTCGCCGTTCTCGCAGTGGACGAACAGATCCTCGCCGACATCGGCCAGCGCCATGTACTCGTGGTTGACGTCCCCGCCGATCGACCCGGGGTCGGCCTCCACGATCCGGTACTTCAATCCGCACCGGTCGAAGATCCGCTCGTACGCCTCGTACATCGCCCGGTATGACAGCCGCAGTCCCTCGACGTCTCGGTCGAACGAGTACGCGTCCTTCATGAGGAACTCCCGCCCGCGAAGGAGCCCGAAGCGGGGTCGCAGCTCGTCGCGATACTTCCACTCGATCTGATAGAGGTTCACCGGGAGGTCGCGGTAGCTCGCGAACTCCCCGGCCACGAGGGGCGTGACGACCTCCTCCTGGGTCGGCCCGAGCCCGAGCTCGCGGTCGTGCCTGTCTTTGAGCTTGAACATCTCCTCCCCGTACGTCTGCCAGCGCCCGGTGGCCTTCCACGGCTCCGCCGGAACGACGATCGGCATGCGGATCTCCTGGGCTCCAGACGCATTCATCTCCTCGCGGATGATCGCCTCGATCTTGCTGAGCGTACGGAAACCCAGCGGAAGCCACGTGTACACGCCGGCCATGAGCTTGCGGATGTGCGCGGCGCGCAGCAGCAGCTTGTGGGAGGCGACCTCGGCTTCGGCCGGAGCTTCCCGCAGCGTACGGGCGAAGAGCTGGGAGGCGCGCATGGCCGCCAGGATACGAGATGACCATGCGGGCTTATGCTCGGCCACGAATGAGCGGCGGAGCGCGGGCTGGGCGGCTCGGGTACTGGGTCCTGGTCGCCGTTCTGTTGGTGGTGGGGGTTCTCGGCATCTTCAGCATCGGACTGCCGTTTCTCCTGACGGGACTCGTCCTGGCCGCGCTCGCCCCCATGAGGCGCGACCCGGCCTCGTTCTGGCCGCCGCTGGTCGGCACCTTCGCGTTCTTCCTCGGCTACATCCTTATCGCCCCCCTGGGCTGCACCACGACTGACGGTCAGGCGACGGCGCGGGAGCCGGCCCTCACGAAGGCGGGCGGAGCGCCTTCTGTGGACCTCGCCGTCGAGACGACGGTTTGCACGAACGTGCTCGGGCGCGACTACTGGGGTTCGGGCAGCTACCACCCGCCGGTGTGGCCTGCCCTGTTGACCGGCATGTTCCTAGGCGGAGCCGCCTCCCTCTCGACCCGGGCACTGTTGCGTCGGAAGCTCCCGGGGTCCTCGGCGGGCTGAGCACGACAGACCCGTCGCCGAACCTTCCGATCATTTCCGCCGTCATTTGGCGCGGGGAGACCAGGGGGTTGGCCGATGGCCGCACGCATCGAGGGAACCGGTACCCGATCATGGGCCGGGCCGCTGATCACCGAGGAGCAGCGAGCCGAGTTCGACGATCGCGGCTTCGTTCTGCTCGAAGGGGCCCTGGCACCTCCTCTGGTCGATAGGCTGACCCAGGCGACGGAGCGCATCTGGACGGAGCAGCTGGCGAAAGGCCTCGACCACGGAGCGTCCTTGCAGCTCAAGGGCTTCGTCACCCTGGACGACGCCTTCCTCGACCTCCTGGACCACCCCACCACCTTCCCTCTGGTGGTGGGCATCCTCGGATGGAACATCTTCCTCTACCACTGCCATCTCGACGTGAACCCGCCCGCGAGAACGGCGTCGACCAGCAGGTGGGGGTGGCACCGCGACGGCGAAAGGATCGATCTGGACCTGGCGATGCGTCCCGGACCGATGATGTCGGTGAAGGTGGCCTTCTTCCTGACGGACGTCTCGGAGGCCGACCGGGG
>JACDEY010000156.1 GCA_013816105.1 Actinomycetota bacterium | reverse complement strand
GATCAGTTCGGCATCCCAGTTGTTCGAGAGCGACCATCCCACGTAGATGGCTGCCGCGGCGATGAGCTCTCTCGCCTCGGTGGCGCCGGGAACGAGGGGATCAACCTCGAGGACGTCGTATTCGATCGGCCGCGCCGGCATCGCTTCGACCCAGGCGCGGACTCCTTCGGCGAAGGCAACTGCCATCTCGGCCGATCGGTCGTCCCACTTTCCGACGAACCTGCGGGCGGCGCGGTTCCAGCCGACCGTTCGGACGAAGCGGTCGAGTGGGAGCGTGAGCTCGCTGAACATCTCCGAGAGCCGGCCGCTCGCCAGGCGCCAAGCCATGTCCATCTGGAACAGCCGCTCGGAGGCCACGACGAAGCCCTGTGCGAAGTACGCGTCGCGAGCGGTCTTCGCGTAGATGTGTGGCACACCCCAGCGGTCGTGCACGACCTCGACCGGGTGTCCAAGCCCGGCGCCTAGGACCTCGCCCCCCACCGGCGGGAGGCCCGCCCGGGCTCGTTCCTCCAGTGTCCTCGCCCATTCCCACCCCATGGAAGGGTCCCTTCGTTCGATTGCCCGCTCACGCGCCGAGGTGAAGTAAACGACACGCGGCCGGGCGTACGGGGATAATCAAGGCTCCGTTGCTCGAGGAGGAAAGATGGACCACCGCCCCTGGCTCGCCAGCTATCCCGCGGGAGTGCCCCACACGCTGGCCCCATATCCGGAGCGCTCGCTCTACGGTCTGCTGGAGGATTCGGTCCGGGACTTTCCCGACGCCCCGGCACTGGCGTTCTGGGTGCCCGGCGCGCCGCTCGGCAAGACACTCTCGTACCGTGAGCTGGGGCAGCAGGTCGAGCAGTTCAGCCGCGTCCTCGTCTCGCTCGGCGTCATGCGTAGCGACCGAGTTGGCCTGGTCCTTCCGAACTGCCCGCAGTTCGTCATCGCCTACTACGCCGCCCTCCGTATCGGTGCCGTCGTCGTCGCCAACAATCCCCTGTACACCGAGCGTGAGCTCGCCCACCAGCTGAGCGACTCGGGCATCGAGGTCTGCGTCGTCCTGGACGTCCTCTATCCCAGGGTTCACTCGGTCCGCGAAGCCGTCGCCCTCCGCGAGGTGATCGTGGCGAAGGTGACCGACTACATGCCGTTCCCGGTCAACCTGTTGGCTCCACTGAAGATGAAGAGGGAGGCCGCGAAGCACGGTGAGCCGTGGCCCCCGGTTCCCGCAGGGGCCTCCGTGAGGTGGTGGGCGGACCTGATGAAGCGTTCCTACCCTGAGGCGCCAATCGCAGACGTCGACGCCAGGAAGGACCTCGCCGGCCTCATCTACACGGGGGGGACGACCGGGTTCTCGAAGGGCGCGATGCTCACCCACTACAACCTCGTCGCGAACGCGATGCAGGGCACCGCCTGGTTCGAGGACATGCAGGAGGGCCGGGAGTCGATCATGTGCGTCATCCCCTTCTTCCACTCCTACGGCATGACCGTCGCCATGAACGTCGGGATCTACAAGGCCGCGAAGCTCGTCCTCGTCCCGCGATTCGATCTGGAGGCAACCCTGAAGGCGACGGCAAAGGAGAAGCCCACGATGTTCCCGGGCGTTCCACGGCTGTATATCGCAATCAACGAGGGCAAGGACACGGCGAAGTACGACCTCAAGTCCATCCGGGTGTGTCTCTCCGGCGCGGCCCCGCTCCCGGCCGCCGTGGCGGAGCGGTTCGAGGAGATCACGGGGGCGCGGTTGGTGGAGGGATACGGCCTCACCGAGACGTCGCCCATCACGCACGCGAACCCGATCTACGGCAAGCGCAAGGCCGGGTCGATCGGGCTCCCCATCTCCGACACGGACTGTCGCATCCTTGACCTGGACGACTGGACCAAAGAGGTCTCGGGTGGACGAGGGGAGCTGGCCATCTCCGGTCCCCAGGTGATGCAGGGGTACTGGAACCGACCGGAGGAAACGTCCGCCGCCATCAGGGAAGACCGTGACGGCCGGCGATGGTTACTCACCGGGGACGTCGCCACGATGGACGACGAGGGGTACTTCTCGATCGTCGACCGCAAGAAGGACATGATCATCGTGTCCGGGTTCAACGTGTACCCGACCGAGGTCGAAGGAGTCCTCTACCGCCACCCGAAGGTCCTCAAGGCCTGCGTGGCGGGCGTTCCAGACGCCCGGACGGGCGAGGCCGTGAAGGCGTACGTGGTTCTTCGGGAGGGAGAGAGCGCCACCCCGGAGGAGATCATCGAGTTCTGCGGAGACGAGCGACACGGCCTGACGGGTTATCGGGTGCCGAAGCTCGTCGAGTTCAGAGATTCGCTTCCCGAGACGCTCGTGGGCAAGGTGCTGCGACGGGTGCTGGCCGAGGAGGAGCGGCAGCGAACCGCTGGCTCGGCGGGAGGCTAATACTCCGGATCATCGTTCGCGTCTCGCCGCCGCCGCTCCCGCAGCAGCAGCACGACGGCTGCCCAGGCGAGCACAGTGCCGGCGACCATCAGCGATGCGAACGCCGTGACCACAAGGGTCTCGCGGCCCAGGGCCACGATCGCCTCGAGGGTCATCACGCCCGCCCCCGGTCCGCGGGAGGCGTGCTCCATCCCCGATCGGCCGCGGTGCCAGACTTAACGATTCCCTTGCCCTTTCTTGGCGAACGTGTCATTAGGCTGTTAAGGCATCCCATTCACAGGGTATCCGAGGTTCGAATGTCCGCACGCTCGATCTGGTCCATTCCCGTCGTCGTGCTCGTCGTGCTCGTCGTGCTGGCCGGCGTGCAGCCCGCCGCCGCCGATCCCCGGCTGGGCGATTCGAAGCTCTTCGACACCTGGACCGGCTACCCATCCGGTCGCTACCTCGAGGCCGTGGTGGCACCGGACCTCAACGGCGACGGGAAGCCGGACGTCGCTTGGGCCCGGAACGACTTCTTCGACAACGAGATGAACGTCCAGCTCAATCTGGGCGACGGCACCATGAGCGCCTCGGTCGAGTATCCGGTCACCGAATCTTCGACCGACATCAAGTCGGGAGATCTTGACTCCGACGGCGACCCGGACCTGGTCGTGATCAGCGAGGGCACCTCGTACACCAACAGTGTCGTCGACCTCTACTTCAACGACGGCGGTGGGACGTTCGCCCACACAACCGCCGCCGGCGGGTACGGTCCCAGGAAGCTGGTCGTCGCCGACCTCGACGGCGACGACGACCCGGACCTGGCCCTGTCGAACTACTGGAGGAACGACATCAGCGTCCTGAGGAACAAGGGCGATGGTACGTTCGCCTCGGAGGCTAGGTACACGGTCGGTTCAGAGCCCAACGGCATCGACGCGGCCGACCTGGACGCCGACGGGGACCTGGACCTCTCGGTGGTCAGGTATGACCCCTCGACGGGGAAGGTAAAGGTCCACCTCCTGACGAACAGCGGCGCTGGCGTATTCGCGCTGGTCAAGACGATCGGCCTTGCGTTCAACACCCAGGGGCCGCCGGTTGTGGCCGGGACCGACCTCGATGGGGATGGCGACCCCGACCTCGCGGTGGCCGGCGGCGGCGACCAGGTGTACGTGCTGAAGAACGCAGGGGGCTTGAGCTTCACACAGCAGGTGTTCACCGGCGGCTTCTCCGCGTTCGACATCCTGGCCACCGACGTGGACCTCGACGGCGATGCGGACCTCCTTACGCCCACCTACGGAAGCGATACCGGTGAGATCACCCTCCTGCGCAACCAGGGAGCGGGCACCTTCTCGCCGCCCGTGACCATCGAATCCGGGCGGAATCCGCACGACGTGGCGGCCGCGGACTTCAGTGGTGAAGGGCGACCGGACCTGGCCGTTGCCAACCGCATCACGGACACCGGGAGCATCCACCCTCAGCGGGCCGATGGCTCCTTCGCCATCCCGCCCATTCATGCCACCAGCTCCGAACTGCCGAACGCCCTCGCCAGTGCGGACTTCGACGGGGACGGCGACGTGGATGTGGCCGAGGGAGATGTGGGCTTGTACGAGGCAGGTGCCGTCCACGTCATGCGGAAC
>JACDEY010000155.1 GCA_013816105.1 Actinomycetota bacterium | reverse complement strand
CCGCCCCTCGAAGGCCTCTCCCACCTTCGCGGCCGTGGCGCGGAACCGCTCCTCCTGCAAGGGGTCGAGCACCCCCGAGAACCGGTCTGGCGAGAGCACCCCGACGGGGACGTGCGTGAGGCCGGGGGTGGCGTCCATGCGACATATTGTGCAACGCGCGACCCGAAGAAGCATGTAAGGATCGGACCTGTGATGGAGAACCGGATCGTCCCCATGATCGCCTACGAAGACCCCGCGAGCGCCCTCGAGTGGCTCGCCACGGCCTTCGGCTTTCGCGAACGGCGGCAGCGGTTCGAAGGGCATCGATGGATGTTCGCGGAGGCCGTCGAATGACCGACCTGGCCATGCTTCAGTGCGTTCCCTGCAAGCGTGGAACGCCTCCCCTGCGGGGCCCCGAACTCGAGAGCCTGATGACCCGGCTCGGCAACGACTGGCGCTTGGTGAGAGAGCACCACCTCGAAAAGGAGTTCGGCTTCGAGAACTTCCGCGAAGCGCTCGACTTCACCAACCTGGTCGGTGGGGTCGCCGAGGATCAGGGCCACCACCCCGACATCTATCTGGCCTGGGGGAAGGTCCGGCTGAGCATCTGGACTCATACGATCGATGGCCTGACCGAGAGCGACTTCGTCCTCGCCGCCAAGTGCGATCGGGCGCTCCGAGGCGGCCCGCACGCCCGTGCTGCGACGTAACCAACCGGTGCTGGGGTTGCAGAGATGAGAATCGGCGCGGCACTATCGACCCACCCCGATCCGGGGAAGGCCGCGGCGGAAGCCGCCGGTGAGGCCGCGTCCCGGCTCGGCGGGAAAGACGTTTCGCTGGCGTTGATCATCGCCTCGCGGCACCACGCCCCCTCCGCTCAAGTCGTTTCGAAAGCCGCTTGCCTCGAGGCGGGAGCGGAGCGGGTCATCGGCTGCATCGCAGAGACCGTGGTGGGCGGGGATCGCGAGGTCGAGGGTGGCCCGGCCGTCGCGGTGTGGTTGGCCTCACTACCCCGGCCCGTCGAAACCTTTCACATGGAGTTCGTCCGCACCCGGGAGGGTGGTGTGTTCGCCGGATATCGCTTCGAGCGGGCCGGGCCGGACCCGTACCTGCTCATCGGCGATCCCTTCTCCTTCCCCACCGACGTGTTGCTTGGCCACCTGAACAACGTGATTCCCGGAACGATTGTGATGGGCGGGATGGCTAGCGGCGGCCTGGGCCCCGGCGACACCCGCTTGTTCCTGGACGACCGTGTCCTCGACACCGGGGCGGTTGGGGCTCGAATGCCCGGGATCCGGATCCGTGCCCTCGTCTCACAGGGATGCCGCCCCATAGGCAACGCCTACACCGTTACTAGGGCCGAAGGAGAATTAGTCCGCGAACTGGGAGGTCGGCCGCCCCTCCAGCGACTGCAGGAACTCGTGGCAACGCTCTCCTCAGAGGACCGACATCTGGTGGGGCGGGGCCTCCACGTGGGTCGTGTCATCGACGAGTACAAGGCCGAGCCCGAGCGAGGGGACTTCCTGATCCGGGGAGTCACGGGAATGGACCCGCAGAGCGGGGCGCTCGCGGTGGGCGACCGGATCGAGGTCGGCGAGACCATTCAGTTCCACGTGCGGGACGCGGTCACCGCGGACGAGGATCTGAGCAACCTCCTGGAGCGGGACGCGGAACCAGCGGCCGGGGCGCTGCTGTTCACTTGCAACGGGAGGGGGTCACGCCTGTTCTCGGTCCCGGATCACGACGCGTCGCTCATCTCGAGGAAGCTCGGAGGCCTTCCGTTGGCGGGATTCAACTGCGCTGGCGAGATCGGGCCGGTCGGTGGGAAGAACTTCCTGCACGGCTTCACCGCGTCGATTGCCCTGTTCGTCGACGCGTGACCGCGTTGAGGCGGATCCGGCCTCCGTAGACCGCGACGCCCTCGCGGGCCAGGTGTCGCGCTTGCTCCTCCTCGTACCCGGGGACCAGCCGGCCGGTCGAGGTGACCACCCGCCACCACGGCAGCCCATCCCCCCGGGCGAGCAGGTTTCCGACCGCCCTCGCCGCACCCGGGTGTCCGGCCTCGGTCGCCACCTCTCCGTAGGTCAGGACCTCACCGGCATCGATTCGCGCGAGGACCTGCGTCACCCGGGACTCGAAATCGCGTGGATGGCGAGCACGTGGTGGGGTCATCGTGCCTCGACGGTACCGCGCCGGGCGGTTGGGGCACCGGCGGCGAACCACCCTGTTGGCCGGACCGACGGATATACTCCGCACAATGCCGGGAACCACCCGGCGTGGTTGGTCGGTCCCGCAATGGACCGAAGGCAGGGGGGTTCTGCATGCGAAGAGCTTCGATCGTGTTCGCCGCGCTCGTGGTGGTGCTCGCCACCATGGCCGGCGTGCCCGGCAGCGCCGCTCCATCGAGCGACGGGCCGAAGATGGCCTATTCAGTTCTCTATCAAGACGGCGTGTCGCTCGATGCCGGCCGCGCAGCCGTATCGGCCGCAGGCGGGACTGTTGTCGAGGTCAACAAGGCGGTCGGCCTCGCCCGGGTAGAGTCCCGGAATCCGGCCTTCCTCGACGACGTGGCCCGTCAGCCCGCCCTCTACGGAGCGGCGCGCAACGTTCCGATCGGCTACGCCCCGGGCATTCGTCCCAAGGACGATGGGGTGGAGCGGGACCGTGTTGTCGGCTCCGGAGCGCCGGCGGCCCCATCGGACGAACCCGACGAGGATCCGCTGTCCGGCCTGCAGTGGGACATGGACATGATCGATGCGGACGACGACGGCTCCTATGCGGTCCAGCAGGGTGACCCCCGCGTGCTCGTCGGGATCATCGACACGGGCATCGACGGTCATCATCCGGACATCGAGCCGAACTTCGACGCGAACCTGAGCCGGAACTTCACCGTGGACATCCCTCTCGTGGACGGTCCGTGTGAAGAGGAGCCGGACATGTCCTGCAACGACCCGGCGGATGTCGACGAGGCCGGCCACGGCACGCACGTCGCCGGCACGGTCGCCGCGGCGCTGAACGGTCTGGGGACTATCGGCGTAGCGCCGGACGTGACCCTGGTCAACGTCCGGGCCGGTCAGGACTCCGGCTACTTCTTCCTGATGGAGTCGGTCAACGCCCTGACGTACTCGGGCGACATCGGGATCGACGTGGTGAACATGAGCTACTTCATCGATCCCTGGCTGTACAACTGCGCGGACAACCCGGCGGACTCCGAGGCGGCGCAGCGCGAGCAGCGCACGATCATCGCCGCCACGCAGCGGGCTCTCCGGTACGCGCACATGAAGGGCGTCACGCTCGTCGCCGCCGAGGGCAACCAGGCGACCGACCTGGGCCACCCTACGACCGACGACATCAGCCCGGACTTTCCCCCCGGGTCGGAGTACCACCGCGACGTTGACAACTCCTGCCTGACGTTGCCGGCGGAAGGCAACCACGTCATCGCCGTGTCGGCCCTCGGGCCCACGATGAGAAAGGCCTACTACTCGAACTACGGCGTCGAGCAGACCACCGTCTCGGCACCCGGCGGCGACCGCCGCGAGTACTACGGCACGCCTCAGTGGAACGCCGTCGAGAACCGGCAGCTCTCCACGTACCCGTACCTGGTGGCGCTCGCGAACGGCGAGCTGAACGAGGATGGGACGCCGAACACACCGTTCGTGATGCGAAACTGCGTCGACGGTGTGTGCGCCTACTACACGTGGTTCCAGGGGACGTCGATGGCGTCTCCTCACGCGGTCGGGGTCGCGGCCCTGATCGTGAGCGAGTACGGGACGGACGACCCTGCCCATCCGGGCGGGCTCACCATGCAGCCCAACGACGTGCAGCAGATCCTGGAGGACACGGCGACGGACCACCGGTGTCCCCGGCCCCGGTTGTTCCACTACCCCGATCCTGACCTGCCGCCGGAGATCTACGACGCGCTGTGCCAGGGGTCGGCCGAGTTCAACGGCTTCTACGGCCACGGCATCGTGAACGCGCTGGCGGCGGTAGGCGGGTAAGCCGGCCAACTCGAGAAGAACAGACGAGGACGAGGCG
>JACDEY010000154.1 GCA_013816105.1 Actinomycetota bacterium | reverse complement strand
ACCCACTTGACCCACCAGTAGCCGCGCCGGTTCGGAGCGACGATGCGAGCGGGGGCGCCGTGGCCGGGAGAGATGGGGCGCCCGCCGGCCCGGGTGGCGATCCAGAGCCTGGACGCATCCCGAAAGTGATAGCGGCGCGAGTAGCCCGTGGAGGATCGCACCACTATGCTCCGGCCCTCTCCCGCGTTCCCGAGCAAGCGATCCAGCCGGACGCCCTCCCAGCGCTGCATCGCGTACCAACCTCCGGTGCAGTCGAGGACGGCCCCCACCGGCTCGCGCATCTCCTCGAGCATCGCGAGCGGGAATGTCGCCGTTCGCCCTCGCCCCGCGACCGCCAGACGCCAACCGGCCACATCGGTGTGCTGCACGCGATCGTTGAGCCACTGGGTGACCGGCATCGCGTCCGGACGGAGCGATCCACGTTCGAAGGAGCCGGTGGATCGCCGGTCCGCGCCCGGCATGCTGGTGATACTCACGGCGCCGGCGAGCGCCCCGTAGGCCGCGAGCGAACCCCCGGCCAGTCCGGCAGCCCGAAGCAGGTTCCGGCGACCGACGTCCGTCCGCCGCCACCGGACCCGACGGGTGAGGACGTGAAGGAGACCAAGCCCGATCGCCACGAGGGCGGCGGTCACGTGGACCTGCATGGCCGTAACGGGGCCGACCGAGATCAAGACACCGGTCGAATGGGCGATTCCCGACGCCAGGGTTAGCGTGGTGACGGCCGCCAATGCGACGGAGGCGGAGCTGTGCGGGCGGCTCCGGCGCAGCCCTCGCCGGGCGATCGCCGACTTCCACGGCGATAGCAGCACGATACCTATGGCGAGGACGCCGTGCGCCACCACCGCCCACGCTCCCCAGCCACTCCCCAACCCGAAGGCGAGGCCCCCCGTCACCAGACACGAGGCGAGGAGGACCAGCAGGGCCAGGTTCGTTCTCCGACCGGGCACGAACGCATTCTCGCTCCCCGGTTGCCCATCCGTCTTCGCAGCTTGTCGCGCCCGGTTGCCGGCGGGATACTTCGGGGCGGGCTGCTCTTCAGCTCCCTCGGTTTCGAACTGTCCGGAAGGCGAGCAAACGATGGGCGGTCCGTTATGGCCTTGGAACCCCGACGCCGAGCCCGCGGGCTGCTCGCCTATCTGCGATCCGAGCGGCGAACGCTCCGCCAGGGCTTCGCGGCGCTCGTGCTCGGCACGGTCACGGCGTTCATCGCCGGCGTAACGCTCGCCTCCATCGCCGACACCCTCGAGATGCTGCCCGGATTGCTCATCCTCATCCCGGCCGTCCTCGGGATGAGGGGGACCATCTTCGGGGCCATCGGTGCCCGCCTGGGAACCAGCACACACGCGGGCCTGTTCGAGGCAACCCTGGCACGGACCGGGGTCCTTTACCAGAACGTCTACGTGGGCGTGGTGATGACCCTGACGTCATCGCTGTGGCTGGCGGCGCTCGCCAAGATCGCCGCGGGGGCGTTCGGGCTTCGTTCGATCTCCCTGCTCGACTTCGTCGTCATCTCGGTGATCGGCGGTGTCGTGGACTCCGCCTTCATCCTGATGATCACGGTGGGGCTGTCGGTCCTTTCCTACCGGCGGGGGTACGACCTGGACGCGGTTGCAACGCCCCTAATCACCGCCATGGCCGACATGCTGACCGTTCCCGCGCTGTTCGCCGCCACGTTCCTGATCCGAGTGGGCTGGCTCCGCACGAGCCTGGCGGCGGTGGCGATCCTGGCCTGCGTCTACGCCGGCATTCGGGGTGCGCTGACCGACCTGCGAATGGCCCGGCGCATCCTGCTCGAGATGGTTGCGGTCGTGCTGCTGACGCCCCTGCTGGACATCCTGGCCGGGGCGGCGCTCGAGCCCCGGCTGGAGGGTTTCGCCCGATTTCCGAGCCTGCTCGTCCTGGTGCCCCCGTTCGTGGCGACGGCGGGGGCTCTCGGTGGGATCCTCTCCTCGCGCCTGTCGTCCAAGCTTCAGCTCGGCATCCTCACACCCAGGGGGCTGCCGGAGAGCCCGGCGCTCCTCGATGCCGGACTGGTGCTGGGCTTTGGCACCGTCATCTTCACCTTCATGGGGGGGCTCGGACTCGCCTACGCCACCCTCTTTCCGGGTGGATCTCCGGGGGCCACCGCCCTCGTTGCGGGGACGCTGATCGCGGGCATGCTGACCACGCTTGTGGCCGTCCCGTGCGCCTACTACATCGCGGTCCTCACGACGCGGTTCGGCCTGGACCCCGACAATCACTCGGTCCCGATCATCACGAGCGTGATGGATCTGACCGGCGTCCTCGCCTTCCTCGCGGTTCTGTCACTATTTGGTGTGGCCACCCATGCCTGACACGCGACCGCGCAACGTCAAAGAGCTTCTCGTCGAGTCCAAGGACGTCTCGGAGCTGATGGTGGACCTCGCGTACGCGGCCGTCTTCTTCAACGACGCCGATCTGGCCGAGGAGGTCGAGGTGCTGGAGGAGCGCATGGACGGCTACCTCAGGCGGCTGCGAGAGATCTCCATGCTGGCGGCTCGATCGCCCGAGGACGCCGAGGCCATGGGTAGCGTCCTGCACATCGCGGCTGCCATGGAGAAGATCGGCGATGCCGCGTCCGACATCGCCCGGGTCGTGCAGGCGCGGCTCGGCATCCCCCGGGAGCTCCGCCCGGACCTCAGGCACGCCGACGAGATCGTCGGTCGGGTGCGGGTGCGGGAGGGCGCCCCCTGCCTCGGGCGGTCGCTGCGCGACCTCCTGCTCCCGAGCGAGACGGGTATGTGGCTTATGGCGATCCGTCGCGGGGCCGACTGGGAGTTCGATCCGCAGGCGGGATCCGTTCTCTCCGAGGGAGACGTGCTCCTGTACCAGGGGCCGGAGGAGGGGATGAACCTCATCCGGGAGGTGGCGGGCGCGCCGGCGCTCCCGGACCCACCCGAGGGAGATGCCCCTCCCTTCAGCGAGCTGGACCGTGCCGTCGACATCCTGGTGGAGATGAAGAACGCCGCCGAGGTCGCCGTCGGCCTCGCCTACTCCGCACTGCTCTTCAACGACGCAGCACTCGCGGCCGAGGTCGCCACCCTCGAAAGGCGGTCGGACATCCTTCACGATGAGCTGGAGTCTTGGGTGCTGAAGGCGGCTCCGGAGGCGCGCAACACCGACGAGCTGCGGGGCCTGCTGAGGCTCGCGAACGCGAGCGAGACGATCTTCGACGCTGCCCGGGACATGACGTGGCTGGTGGAACACGGCGAGGACCTGCACCCGGTGGTCCGGATGGCGCTGGAGGAGACGGAAGAGGTCACCGCGGAGACCATCGTCGAGGCCGGCTCACGCGCGGAGGGGCGCTCCCTCCGACAGCTTCAGCTCGAGACCGAGACGGGGATGTTCGTGCTCGCCGTCCAACGGGGGAGGCGCTGGATCTACCGGCCACGGCCGGGGCTGGAGCTCCTCGCCGGGGACCGGGTCATCTCGATCGGGCCCGAGGAGGGCGTTCCCGAGCTGGATTCCCTCGCGCGAGCCCCCGTCCCCGCCCACAGAGCCGCCTCGCAGTCACCCCAATAGCGCGAAGCTCTCAAACGGCAGCTCGGCGGACCTGCGCCGGAAGCGAGAAGGCCATGTGCTCCTCCACCGTCCGAAGCTGATCGACCTCTGTTGCGCCCGAACGCTTCAGATGATCCACGACCCGCTCCACGAGCCACTCGGGGGCCGAGGCCCCTGACGTGACCCCGACCACGTCATGGCCTCGAAGCCATTCTGGGTCGATTTCGGTCTCGTCGTCGATCAGGTGGGCCGGGGTGCCGAGCTCACGAGCGACCTCGACCAGACGGTTAGAGTTTGACGAGTTCTCCGAGCCGATGACCAGGATCACGTCCGACTTAAGGGCGAGCTCCTTCACCGCCTCCTGCCGGTTCTGCGTCGCGTAGCAGATGTCGTCACGAGGCGGAGCCTGGATCATCGGAAAGCGCTGTCTCAGGACCTCGACCACCGCGTTCGTCTCGTCCACCGACAGGGTCGTCTGAGAGAGATACGCCACGCGCTCC
>JACDEY010000153.1 GCA_013816105.1 Actinomycetota bacterium | reverse complement strand
CTCGACCTCCTTGGGCTGCAGTTGGATCTTGCCCGCCTCGATCCTGGAGACCAGAAGCAGATCCTCCACGAGGCGGGCCAGACGGCCCGACTGCCGGTCGATGATCCTCACGAAGTCCATCACCTGCTCGTCCGAGATCCGGCTGCGGTTCTTGATCAGCGTGGACGTGAACCCGCGGATCGCCGCCAGCGGCGTCCGGAGCTCGTGACTCGCGATGCCGACGAAGTCCGACTTCATCTGGTCGAGCTCCCGGAGCCGCTCGACGGTGGCCCGCTGCTGGGAGAGCAGCTGATTGCTGTGCGCAACGAGTGCCACCTGGTCTGCCAGCCGTGTGAGGCTGGCGAGGGCGGCCTCGTCGAAGGCGTCCGGCCGTCGGCTCTCCACGTCCAGCACCCCGATGACCTCGTCTGCGATTCGCATCGGGGCCGCCATCTCGGACCGAATCTCCGGATCCGCGACGATGTAGCCGGGGAATAGGGATACATCCGGGACCACCAGCGGGCTGCCGGTGGCCGCCACTGCTCCCGTGACTCCCGATCCGAGGGGGATCCGGTCCCTGTAGAAGCGCATGCCGAACATCCCCTTGACCAGGAGGTCGTCGCCTTCGCGGAGCAGGATGGTGAGCGTCTCGAAGTCGAGCTCCCTTCCGATCGCGCCGGCCATATTCGCGAGCGACCGGTCCAGGTCCTCCGCCTCGACCCCAGCCAGGATCGCCGTGTTGAACGCGGCGAGCTCGCGCCTGGCGGCGGCCTCGCGCCGGGCCGACTCCTCGAACCGCGCCGCCTGCTGGGCCGCGTTCTCCGCCTCGCGCGCGAGGGAGCGGGCCATGAACCCCGCGACCAGCGCGATGATCGCCGACATGCCGACCCGGAAGATCACGTTCGACCACAGGAAGGGGTACCGGAGGAGCGGCGCTCCCCCGTAGATCCCCGGCTCGGCGAACCGGTGCGCCATGTAGACCTCCCGGGTGACCTCGTTCGCGAAGACGATCGCGACCGAGGCGAGTGCTCCCTCGAGCCGCCAACGGATCGCGGCCTCGAGCGGGAGGACGAGCGAGACCACCCATGTGGCGCCCTTGGGGTCGTAGCTGAAGAGCCAGCCGAGCGCGAGCAGCACCCCGGTGTCCAGCAGGAAGGCCGCGAGGCCCGTCCGCTCGATCCCGCGGAGCGTCCGGCAACGTCTGGTGGCTATGAACACCGCTAGGTTGCCGCCGGCGAGCACGGCCATCAGCGCCTGTCCCGCCACGAGGACCGTGTTGGTTGCGAAGGGAGGTGGGGCCGCGTTTGTCTCGGCGACCAGGTAGACGCCCAGGATCACGCCGAACCATCGGACGCGTATCAAGCCGCGCTCGAGACGCCTGGACTGCTCGAGATCCCGGCCACCCCTCGCTACCATCCCGCCTCCCTCGCGGATCCGGATCCGGTTCCGGGTTCGGGGCCGTAGAATGACCGCAGTTCGTAGCATACGCGCCGCCTACCCGTAGAGATCCCATGTTCGACTCCCTGAGCGATCGCCTGAACACCGTGTTCCGCAAGCTGCGGGCGCGCGGAAAACTGCACCCGAAACAGGTCGACGTCGCTCTCGAGGACATCCGCGTCGCCCTGCTCGAAGCCGACGTCGCGCTGGTCGTCGTCGACGATTTCCTGAGCCGTGTTCGCCGTCGAGCGATCTCGGACGAGGTGATGCGGAGCCTCACGCCCGCCCAGCAGGTAATCAAGGTGGTTCGGGATGAGCTCACGGAAACGCTGGGTGGGGAGCATCGCCCCTTCACCCTTCCGGGCGCCAATCCCGTCGTGATCATGATGGCCGGGCTTCAGGGTTCGGGTAAGACGACGCACTGCGCGAAGCTCGCCCGGCTCCTGAAGGAGAAGGGGAAGCAGCCGCTCCTGGTCGCCGCGGACCTCCAGCGGCCGGCGGCAGTGGAGCAGCTGTTCACCCTGGGCTCCGAGATCGGCGTGCCCGTCGTGTCCGACGGGCGGGACGCACCGAAGGTGGCGAAGAACGCGTTGAAGCAGGCCTCGCGAGATGGACGCAACGTGTTGATCGTGGACACGGCCGGGCGCTTGCACGTCGATCCGGACATGATGAAGGAGGCCAGGCGCCTCCGGGACGTCCTGCGGCCGCACTACGTCCTCATGGCCTGCGACGCCATGACCGGCCAGGACGCCGCGGTGCAGGCCCAGGCGTTCATGCGAGAGGTCGACGTCACCGGCTTCGTGCTGACGAAGCTCGACGGCGACTCCCGAGGCGGAGCGGCCCTTTCCATCACCCACATAACCGGCCGCCCGATCTACTTCGCAGGCGTGGGAGAGCGGCTGAAGGACATCGAGCCCTTCCACCCGGACCGGATGGCCTCGCGCATCCTCGGCATGGGCGATGTCCTCACCCTGATCGAGAAGGCGGAGCAAGAGCTCGACCAGGAGAAGGCGAGGGACGCGGCCGAGAAGATGGCACGGGCCCAGTTCACGCTGGAGGACTTCCTGAGCCAGATGCGGGAGGTGAAGAAGCTCGGCCCTCTGCAGGACATCCTGGCCATGCTTCCCGGGATTCCGGGAGCCGGAGCACAGCTGAAGGACCTTCAGGTAGACGACGGTGAGCTGGTTCGGGCCGAAGCGATCATCTGTTCGATGACCCTGAAGGAGCGCCGGAACCCCGCTATCATCGGCGGACGGCGCCGGCTTCGGATCGCGCGCGGCTCGGGCACGAGCACCGCGGAGGTCAACTCGCTGCTGAAGCAGTTCGCCCAGGCGCGCAGGATGATGAAGTCGGTCATGGCCATGGGAATCGGCGGCGGCAAGGGCGGCCGGATGCGACTGCCGAAGCTGCCGGGCATCCCGGGCCTGCCGGGCTGAACAAGGAGGCACTCGCCCGGGGGCGGGTGCCGAGGAGGACGGATGGTCAAGATCAGGCTCATGCGCATGGGGGCGAAGAAACGTCCCTTCTACCGGGTCGTCGTGGCGGACTCCCGCAGCCCCCGTGACGGCCGTTTCATCGAGAACATCGGTAAGTACCACCCCCTCGAGGACCCCTCGCTCATCGAGATCGACGAGGACCGGGCGATCTACTGGCTCTCCAAGGGCGCGCAACCGACCGGGCAGGTTGAGAACCTGCTGAGGATCAGGGGCATTCGCGAGAGGTTCGGCGCCGCCAGAGGGGATCGGGGTCCCGCGACCCCGCCGTCTGCCAGGACGCCGGGCGCGGCCCCGCCCACCGAAGTGGAGGGTTGACCCCCGGTTCGATGTCCATCCCAGGCGAGGTCCTCGAGTACATCGCCCGGAACCTGGTCGACGACCCGGAATCCGTCCGGGTCGAGGAGGAGGCCAGCGAGGGCTCGGTGACCTTGCGCCTCTCGGTCGCGCCCGAAGACATGGGAAAGGTCATCGGAAGGGGCGGGCGTACGGCCCGGGCGATCCGGGCGGTCGTCCGTGCCGCCGCCACGAAGGCCGGGCTGCACTCCTTCGTCGAGATCGTGGAGTAGGCCGCGCCGCCGCGATGACCTCCGAGCCCGATTGGGTTGCCGTGGGGCGGATCGCCCGCGCCCACGGCGTGAAGGGAGAGGTCTCGGTGGTCCCTCTCTCCGACGTCTCCTCGCGGTTCGACGCGGGGGCCAGAGTGTTCGCCGGGGCTACCGAGGACCGACCGCTCACAGTGTCCTCTTCGAGGCCTCACGCAGGCCGGGTCCTGGTGTCGTTCGACGAGGTCGCCGATCGCGACGCGGCCGAGCGGCTCCGCGGGGAGTACCTGTTCGTGCCGGCCGCGTCGACGCCACCCCTTCCCGACGGCGAGTACTGGCCTCACGAGCTGATCGGCTGTCAGGTGGTGACGGAGGACGGCCGGCCGCTGGGCCCCATCCGGGAGATCCTTCGGACGCAGGCCAACGACGTGTGGGTGGCCGCCGGCCCCGACGGCGAGGTGCTGATCCCGGCCCTCGTGGATATCGTCGTCTCGGTGGACGTCGAGGCGAGGGGCGTCGTCGTTCGGTCGGTGCCGGGCCTGACGGCGCCGTGACCCCGGCCTCGGG
>JACDEY010000152.1 GCA_013816105.1 Actinomycetota bacterium | reverse complement strand
CGTCCCGTCTCTGGGCCTACGGCTCTCCGACCTCGTCGGGCCGGCCTTCCTGCTACTGGCGCTTGCGATCACCGGAGGAATCTTCGCCTTGCGGACTCGACTGCTCTACCGGCTCGTCCGACTGGGTCAGCCCGTAAGCCGGACCGACGACCTGCCGAAGCGGATGGAGCAGGAGGCGGTCGTGGTGCTCGCCCAGCGGAAGCTTCTGCAGCGCCTGGGCCCGGGCCTCATGCACGCCTTCATCTTCTGGGGGTTCCTGGTCCTCCTGACCACGATCGCGGAGGCGTTCGGCGAGGTCGTCGACCGGGACTTCGCGCTGCCGATCATCGGCAGGTCCCCGGGCCTCGGCCTACTCCAGGACGTCTTCGCCGTCCTCGTCGTCGTCGGCATAGGGATGGCGCTGTACTACCGGAAGGTGCAGCGCCCGGAGCGTTTCAAGGGCAGCCACATGGAGGAAGCCGACTTCATCCTGCTCATGATCCTGGGCGTCATCCTCACGCTGATCGGCCTCAACGCGGCCAAGATCGCCCTCGGAATCAACGAGTCGCCGGCTGCCTGGACGCCAGTCTCGAACGCCGCCGCAAGCCTTTTCGAGCGGATGAGCGAGGGATGGGTCGACTTCTTCGAGCGCGCCTTCCTCTGGGGGCACATCCTGCTCATCCTGGGCTTCCTCGCCTACATCCCCTACTCGAAGCACCTGCACATCCTCGTGTCGTCGCTGAACGTCTTCTTCACGAACACCAAGGCCCGCGGGAAGCTTCGGACGATGGACATCGACCTGGAGAAGATGGAGGAGGGTGATGTCTCGCTCGGTGCCGCCACGGTCGAGGACCTGACCTGGAAGGAGATGCTCGACCTCTACTCCTGCACCGAGTGCGGACGGTGCCAGAGCGTCTGTCCGGCGTGGAACACGGGGAAGCCGCTGTCTCCCAAGCTCCTCGTGATGAACCTTCGCGACCACCTGTTCGCGAAGGGCCCCGAGATCCTGGCGGCGCGGCATAAGGGCGAAGAGTACGAGAAGGAGCCGCTCAACCCGAACGTCGTGGAGGACGAGGTCGTCTGGGATTGCACGACGTGCGGGGCCTGCATGCAGGAGTGTCCGGTCAACATCGAGCACGTCGACCACATCGTCGACATGCGCAGGAACCTCGTCATGGCGGAGTCACGGTTTCCGCAGGAGGCCGGGGCTCTGCTCCGGAACCTCGAGAACTCTTCGAACCCGTGGGGGCAGGCACAGTCCCAGCGGGCCGCGTGGGCCGAGGGCCTGGGCGTTCGTGTCCTGGAGGACGGGCGGGCGCCCGAGTACCTCTACTGGGTCGGTTGCGCGGGGTCCTTCGACGACCGGGCCAGGAAGATCACCCAGGCCGTGGCCCGGGTCCTCCAGAAGGCCGCGGTGCCCTTCGCCATCCTCGGGCCGCGCGAGCTCTGCAACGGCGATCCGGCGCGGCGGCTCGGAAACGAGTACCTGTTCCAGGAGCTCGCCAGGCAGAACGTCGACACGCTCAACGCGAGCGGGATCCGCAAGATCGTCGTGAACTGCCCGCACTGCTTCAACACGATCCGGAACGAGTACCCGGACCTCGGGGGTAAGTACGAAGTCGTCCATCACACGGAGCTGTTCGCCCGGCTGATGAAGGAGGGACGCCTGAAGCCCACCGAGGAGCTCGACGAGCTGCTCACCTACCACGACCCCTGCTACCTCGGACGGCACAACGGGGTGTACGACGAACCCCGGGAGGTCCTGAACCGCCTCCCCGGGGTCCGAACCACCGAGATGCCGCGCCACGCCGAACGGGGGTTCTGCTGCGGCGCCGGCGGCGCTCGCATGTGGATGGAGGAGCGCCTGGGCAAGCGGGTGAACATGGAGCGTACGGACGAGGCCGTGGCGACGGGCGCGACCACCATGGCGGTCGCCTGCCCGTTCTGCCTCATCATGCTCGACGACGGCGCCAAGGCGAAGGGAGCGGAGCTGGACGTCCTCGACGTGGCCCAGGTGGTGGCGCGCGCCACGGGCGTCTCCCCGGGAGGCCGCTGATAGAATTCCGCTCCACGCGGATGTGGTTCAATGGCAGAACGCAAGCTTCCCAAGCTTGAGACGGGGGTTCGATTCCCCTCATCCGCTCGAGAGAGGTTTTCTAGGGAGAGGAACTTCCCGAAAGTCCATTGTCGTCCCCCTTGCCCCCCATATACTGGATATTCCTTAGCGTTTTGATGGTCGGAAGGGGGTTGGCGCCCTGCTCCTGGTCGGTGACAGGATCACCGTTTCGGGCGCCCCGGGGAACTGGACCACGCCTGAGGGGGGCTATTACACCGTCACGGCCATCACGGGAGCGAGGACGTTCACCGCCTCGGGTCTCCCACCGGGACTGAACTCCTGCCTCCCGGGCAACTGCGGAGCGGTGGCCGAGAAGGACTTCAGCGTCACCTTCACGCTCGCCGGCGGCGCCGATCACGACGGGACCACGGCTCCCTATTACACGCTGCACGCCGACTTCTTCCAGACCTGGCACCTGCCGGCGCTCGAGAAGCTGGAGGACCTCTGCGCGAACGGGTCCTCCTGCATAGCATCGAATTCGAACATCAAGAGCAACGAGCAGGTGGACGGTTTGCAGCCATGAACGTGACGAAGGTGATGGGGTCTGAGCGCCTGGCTCGACCGGGCCTGCGGGCCCTGGCGGTGGCCGCCCTGGTCTTGGTAGTGCTCGCCGCCACACCGGCCTGGGCCGCCCGCCTGGGTCGCTGGGTTCCGACCGGAGACCCGGGGATCGGGCGTGCGAGCGGAACGGCCACTCTCCTCCCGGAGGGCCGGGTCCTGGTGGCTGGCGGCTATGCCGGCTTCGAGGGGAACGCCGCCGAGCTGTACGACCCGGCCAGCAGGACGTTCTCGCCCACCGGCAGCATGGCCTACCGGCGGTCGCTCTTTACCGCCACGCTGCTTCCCGACGGCACGGTCCTCGCTGCCGGCGGCTACGACTACTTTTCGGAGAGCTCCACCAAGACGGCCGAGGTCTACGATCCCGTGACCGGGACCTGGAGGCAGACCGCCTCCATGAGCCGGATCCGGCACTCCCACACGGCCACCCTGCTTCCCGGCGGCCTGGTCCTGGTGGCCGGAGGAAAGGCGGGGGAATACTGGGCCGAGGCCGAGCTGTACGACCCAAGCACCCGGTCCTGGATCGCCACGGGGACCATGGCCGATGCCCGTGACCAGCACATCGCCACGCTTCTGCCCGACGGCAGGGTCCTCGTCGCCGGCGGATTCAACGACGACGGGGTGCTGGCCTCCGCGGAGCTGTACGACCCGGCCACGGGGACCTGGGCCCCGACGGGAAGCATGATCCTGCCTCGCTACGGCCACACCGCCACGCTGCTTCCCGACGGGACCGTGCTCGTCGCGGGCGGCGGGACGGAGTCCGGGGGCGGAGGGCCGCCCGAAGCCGCTGAGATCTACCATCCCGATACGGGGACCTGGACAGCCGCGGGGGAGATGAGCACCGGCCGGAACAGAGGCACGGCCACCCTGCTTCGGGACGGGACGGTCCTGGTGGCAGGCGGCTACGACTTCGGCACGGTCGACACCGCCGAGCTGTACCTCCCCTCGTCGGGCAAGTGGCGGCCGGCAGGAACCATGGACGAGCCGCGGTACAGGCAGATGGCGACCCTGCTGGAGGACGGCTCGGTGCTGGTGGTCGGCGGGGTCGGCTCGTTCGAATCAACGACGACCGCCGAGCTGTACAAGCCCCGACGGTAGCCGGATGGTACATCACGCCGACTTCTTCCAGACCTGGCACCTGCCGGCGCTCGAGAAGTTGGAGGACCTCTGCGCGAACGGGTCCTCCTGCACGGAATCGACTTCGAACATCAAGAACAACGAGCAGGTGGACAGGTTGGTCTAGGCATGATGGGGGCGATTCGGATGGACCGTAGCCAGTCATCTCTTCGGGCCGTGGCGGTGGCCGCCCTGGCCCTGGTCGTGCTCGCCGCCACGCCGGCCTCAGCCGCCCGCCTGGGTCGATGGGTTCCGACCGGAGACCC
>JACDEY010000151.1 GCA_013816105.1 Actinomycetota bacterium | reverse complement strand
GAACAGCCCCCCCCGGCCGTCGAGCGCGTCATCCAGGCCGGCACGCAGGGCATCGAGCTCGAGGTCGCGGCCGACGAAAGGACCGGTCCGGCTACGGTTTCCCATGCGCGGTCTCGGCTCAGCCCTCTTCGAGCGCGTAGGCCACCGCCTGGTCCAGGGTCATGCGGTGACCCTCGGCGAAGCCGGCGGAACCCTGCTCGCTCATCGCCCTTTCCTCGTCCGAGGTGACCCCCGAGTACTTCCTGCTGGTTTCGATGAGCGCGGCCCCGCTGGACGCCTTCAGGGCCTCGGCCGCCCCGCGAAGCCGGGACCCTCGGTCCTCGTCGCCCGCCTCCGCGGCGATCTCCCCCAGGGAGTCCAGGACGAACAGGACGCCGGGCACGTCTCGAGCCTCGGCGAAGAGTCGCAGGGCCTCCTTCAGTCGCGCGTCCGCCCCTGCGGTATCGCCCTGCGCCCGGGAAGCGCTCCCCAGTAGGAACAGCGCCCAGCCTTCCATGGTGACGTCGCCCGCCTCGCGAAATCCTGCCAGGCTCTGCTCGAGGTACGGCTCAGCCTCTTGGAGCCGCCTCTCCACGAAGAAGACATCGCCGAGACCCCATTGGACCCGTGCGACCCCGAGGCGATCCCCCAGCCGCCCGTAGAGGGCCAGGCTCTCCTCCAGGTGCCGGCGTGCCTCCTCGAGCCGCTCCGTGTAGATGAGTGGGAACGACGCGTTGTACAGGGCATTGGCGATGGAGGCCTCGTCGCCGATCCGGCGCGCGAGGGCCAACGCCTCCTGGTAGAACGCAGTCTGTCCGTCGATGTCCGCCTGCCAGTACGCCAGGCTGCCCGCCGCCTCCAGCGCCTTCAGCCGTGCCCGCGGAGCGGCCTCCCCGCCGGCCCGGGCCATGGCGTCCCCGACCCGGAGCCTCCCCTCCTCGATCATTCCTCGCTGCTGCCAGAACCTCCACAGCTTTCCGGCCATCGTCAGCGCCCGGTCGTGGTCCCCGTGCTCGCTCGTCCAGCTCAGGGCGGCGCGGAGGTTATCGTGCTCTCGCTCCAGGCGATCGAGCCAGGGCATCCGCTCCCTGCCCGTGAGCTTCGGCTCGGCCAGCTCCACCAGCGCCAGGAAGACCTCGGCATGCCGCCGCCGGATCTCCTCGGCCTCGCCGCTCTCATCGAGCCGCTCGGCGGCGTATTCGCGGATGGTCTCCAGCATGGAGAACCGCGGCTCGCCCCGGTCCTCGTCGATCGTCGTGATCAGGCTCTTCTCTCCGAGCGAACCGACGGCGTCCAGGACGTCCGTCCCCAGGTCCTCATCCGGCCCGCATACCGTCTCGATCTCCTCCAGCCCCGCCCCGCCCACGAACACCGCCAGCCGCGCGAACAGCTTCTTCTCCGCCGGATCCAGCAGGTCATGGCTCCAGTCGATGGCCTGGCGCAGCGTGCGCTGGCGCTCCGGGAGGTCCCGGGCACCGCCGATGGCAAGGGCCAGGCGGCTGCCCAGGCGGGCCAGGATTGCCTGAGGCGACAGCAGCCGGACCCTGGCCGCCGCCAGCTCGATGGCCAGCGGCAGGCCGTCGAGGCGCGCGCAGATCTCGGCGACCGCCGGGGCGTTCTCGTTCGTCACCTGGAACCCCGGCTTGACCGCCGCGGCCCGCTCGATGAACAGGGCCACGGCCTCGAACTGCGACAGGACGGGGAGGCCGGGAAGGTGCCGCGGGTCGGGGAGCCCCAGCGGCGGAACCGGGTACTCCCACTCACCGCTCACGCGCAGGACGGCCCGGCTGGTGACGATCACCTTGAGGCCCGGGCTGGCCCGCAAGAGGTCGGTCACGAACGGGGCCGCGGGAAGGACCTGCTCGAAGTTGTCCAGCACGAGCAGGAGCTCGCGGTCGCGGAGGTACTCGGCCAGGTGTTCCCGAGGCGAGCCCGGCCTGCCGGTGACTTCGTACAGGCCGAGCGTCTGGGCGATCGTGGAGGGGACGAGCGCGGGATCGAAGATCGGCGCGAGCGTCACGAAGTACACGCCATGGGCGAACCGGTCGCTCGCCGCCGCGGCGAGCTGGAGGGAAAGCCGCGTCTTCCCGGTGCCGCCGGGGCCCGTCAGGGTGAGGAGGCGGGTCTGGTCCAGGAGCCGCTTCACCTCCTCCAGCTCGGCCGCCCGGCCGATGAAGCTGGTCAGCGACAGCGGCAGGTTGTTCGGGCGATTTTCGAGCGTGCGCAGCGCCGGGAACTCTCCGGGAAGCTCCGGGGCCAGGACCTGGTACAGGCGCTCGGGTCGCGAAAGATCCTTGAGGCGGTGATCGCCCAGGTCCCTGATGGAGAGGCCGTCGGGCAGCCGGTCGCCGACCACGGAGCGGGTGCTCTCCGACAGAAGGATCTGCCCTCCATGGCCGGCACCAGAGATCCGGGCCGCCCGATGCACCTCCAGGCCAACGTAGTTGTCGCCCCCAAGAACGGCCTCGGCGGTGTGGAGCCCAACGCGGACCCGCAGGGCAGGGCCACCGGACGCCGCCCGCTCGGCCAGGGCCCGCTGCAGGGAGACCGCCGCCGACACAGCCCCTCGCGCGCTGGGGAAGACCACGAAGAACGAGTCGCCCTCGGTGCCGACGTCGTGGCCACCCTCGCGGGCGATGATCTCCCGGAACGTACGGGAGTGGTCCTCCAGGGCTCGGTGGTAGCCGTCGCCGAGCTCCTGGACGAGCCGGGTCGACCCCTCGATGTCGGAGAACAGGAAGGTGACCGTCCCGGTCGGCAGCTCTCGCGTGGTGGCCATCGCTCCTGGCTGAGTCTTGGGGGGCAGCCGAATCATTGCCCAGAGCGGGGACCCGCGCCAACGGGGACCGGACGCCGATTCAGGCTGGCGTCCTTGCGACGAAGAGGGAACGGGACAGGAGCCCCTCCTCGATCGCCGCCAGCATGGCCCGGCGATCTGCCTGCTGCTCGTCGAACAGCTCGGAACCAAGGGCGGCCCGGAGGTCTCGCTCGAGGCGCCCGGCATGCTGGATCCATCGCCCGCACGTCTGCCAAAACTCCTCCGTGACGTCGGTTTCCTCGATTTCGACGAACCCGGCCGCTTCGAGCAGGGGTCGGTGCTCCCGACGCGACGTGACCGCCCTGGGCCCGGCCCGCACCGCCCGCCGATGATCCCGCCTCGACAGGCCCGGCGAGACGAAGATCGTGAAGAAGGCCGTCCTGCCGCCCGGCTTCAGGAGCCGCCCGCACGCTCTCAGCACGGAGAGCTTGGCGGCCAGTCAACAGAGGACGTCGGTATGGACGATGCCGTCGAACGCCTGGTGACGGAAGGGCAGACGGCGTGCGCTCGCGACCACCAGGCGCGCACGATCGGCGAGCCCCTCCCTCCGGGCACGCTCGCGGGCCGCGGCCATGGCCTCGCGAGGCAGATCGGTGAGCACCACGGCGCAGCCGGTCCGCCCGGCGAGATAGAGGCCCGGCCATCCCCGTCCCGATCCCACGTCCAGGAGACGATCTCCATCGGAAAGAGCCAGGCGGTCGGCCAGCATGTCGGCCTGGGCCAGGGTCGTGTAGCCGTTCGCACCGAAGTCGCCGCCTATGACGCTCCGCTCCAGCTCCCGCGTGGCCTCCGTGGCCGAACGCCCGTACCGTTCCCCGAAGTCGGCCGCAACAGTCCGTTCTTCCTTGATGGGCATGAGTCCCTCCCGACTCAGCCGGCTGATTAGGTCATCACCGACAGCGCAGAGGGTACGCCCCGCGGGTCCGATCGCATACAGGATGCTGCCGGCTCGCGCGTGGTGTCCGCGTCGGACCGACCGGGCCCTCGTGGCGCTGCTACCCTCCGCTCCCATGAACGAACAAGTCATGTACCCGTGGGAGCGGCGTTTCCGCGCGCCGGTCACGTCGATGCCCGACTGGTCGCCGCAGGCGCCAAACCGCGTCGTGTACGCCTCCAACGAGTCGGGGGTCTGGCAGTTGCGCGCGTGGGATCGGGTGAGCGGACTTCGCCGTCAGGTCACCGACCATCCCGTCGGCGTAACCGACGGCACACCCACCCTCGACGGTTCGGGCGTGCTGTGGTT
>JACDEY010000150.1 GCA_013816105.1 Actinomycetota bacterium | reverse complement strand
GCCGCTCCACGAAGGCGACGCCCTCGACGTCGGTGCGCCCGGCCTGCGCGCGATCCCGTTCGAGCGTCCACGACACCGTCTCGCCACCGTCCTCGAGCTCGATCCGGCAGCGCAGACGGCGGGCCGCGAGCCTCGCTGGCAGTCGAAGCCCGAGCGCCGGCATCCGGCCCTCCCAGGCGACCGCAACGGGCTCCAGCGGCCGGCGCCACTGTTCGAGGCGGCGCATCCGCAGCGCCGCGACGATGTCGCCCCGTCCATCCAGAGGCGCGCCCAACGCCCGCAGCAGCGCCACGAGCGTCGGCCGGGAAGCCTCTCGGCGACGGCCGGTCACGTCCGTGTAGCTCCACTGGATCCCGTATGCCAGCGCAAGGGCATGAAGGAGCCTCGGGCGATCGGACCCCGCCGGGGCGAACGGGCTCAGTCTGCCGCCTCGAGGAACTGGACGATGCCCTGAATTGGTATCTTGAGCCACTCGGGTCGGTTGTTCGCCTCGTACTGCAGCTCGTAGAGGGCCTTCTCCAGAAGCAACGCGTTCGAGAGGACGCGCAGCTCGTCATCCGAGGACGGGACGAAAGTCGCCCCGGAGGCGGTCTCGAGGTACGACCGGAGGAAGCCCGCCGACGTCCAGAGGTACCAGAGCCGGATCCACGGTTCGACCTCCGCGTGGTCTTCGTGCCGGACGATCCCGTACTCGCCGAACAGCGACGTGTACGCGGCGTAGTGGAAGGAACGGATCATCCCGGTCACGTCGACCAGCGCCGACCGTTTCAATCGACGCTCGCTCAAAGACCGTGCCGGCTCTCCCTCGAAATCGATCAGCACGAAGTCCTTTCCGGTGTAGAGCACCTGTCCCAGGTGGAGGTCGCGATGGCAGCGGATGCGGGAGGCCGTGATCTTGAGATCGAGAAGGGAGCGGAAGTGGCGTAGCACCTCTGGCTCCAGGTCGAGGATCTGGGCTGCCCCCGAGAGAGAGTCCGCCCGGCGCCGCAGGAGGCCGAAGACGTTCGCCGTGAGCGTTCGCATGGACTGGTACATCGACCGCTGGTAAAGCGCGCTGAACGGCTCGGGGGCGAAGTCCGGGTCGTTCGTGTCCGAGGCGAGGGCGAGGTGCATCTCGGCCGTTCGCCTCCCGAGAAGGCGGACATTGTCGAGGTAGCTTCCCGCCATCTCCTCGAGGGCTCTGGGAGGTTCTCGCTTCGCCAGCTCGACCAGTCGGCCGTCCTTGGGCAGCGGAGGCCGGTCGCGAGCCGCGGGCGTCAACGCGAGCACCTGCTCCAGATAGTCCTTCAACACGTCAAGGGTGTATCGCCAGGCGTCGCCCTCGTTGGGGATGAAGTCCGACAGGACGCCCAGGGTGATGGGACGGCTTCGTCCGCGCACGTATTGGAAGCTGCCTTCGACGGGCGGGACGTACGGGAAGGCGGCCCGTTCGGTCAGGAAGCGGCCGATCTCCAGGTCGGGATTCACGCCCTCCTCGGTCCGACGGAAGAGCTTGAGCACCAGGCGGTCTCCGAACACGACCGAAGTGTTGCTCTGCTCTCCCTGGAGCGGAGCGGGATCGAAGGATGCGTCGGGAGTCCGGCGAAGACGAGCGACCCTCGGCGAGGACCAGGCCTGGATGTATCCCGCGCTGCCCTTCAGCCGGCGCCGGCGCGCCAGTACATCCAACAGTCCGGAGCAGAACGCAGGGTCCCACACGCCGTCGAAGAGGAACTGCTCCCCGGACTCGGTGAGCAGCCTGGCCACGACCGGCAGCCGCGGATTGAGGTCCGCGGTGCGGTCCACCGGCGTCGCCGCCAGTGGCAGCGCGTAGACCTCGGGGTCACCCTCGAGGTAGTCGACCCGCACGAGGACGAGGTATCCGGCAGCGGGGAGTCCCTCGGATACGATCCCCGCCGGGGCACCCTCTCCCGGCACCGCGATGGCCTCGATGATCTCGCATGCCTTGATCCGCCTGGACTTCCCGCCAAACCAGCGTTGGGACCGAAGGTGGTGCGGGAGAAGCGCCTCGAGCGGCGACCGGTTCCGCGGCTCGAGGACGCGGGTCCAGGGTCCGTCCACCTCCACGGTTGGAAGGCCGGCCTCCCCCGGGCTGAACAGGGCGGCGCTCTGGGTCTCGAGCGAAAACCAGTAGAAGGCGTGCGGGCCGAGCGTCAGGAAGTACGGGAGGTCTCCCACCTCCGGGAACTCCGTCTGCCCGAACAGCTCGACCGGTCGCATGCCGCGATGGGCGGAGAGGTCGAGCTCCACGTACTGGACGAATCGCGACAGGTTCGCGATCACGAGGATGAGCTCGTCCCGGTAGCGCCGGAGGAAGGCGAGGACCTTGCGGTTCTCCGGGAAGAGGAACTCGAGAGACCCGCGGCCGAACGCTCGGTAGCGCTTGCGAAGGGCGATCAGCCGCTTCATCCACCAGAGCAGGGAATGCGGGTTACCCTGCTGCGCCTCCACGTTGATGGCGGCCGCCGAGTACTCGGGATCGATGATGATCGGCAGGTACAGCTGTTGGGGGTTGGCCCTCGAGAAGCCCGCGTTTCGGTCGGCGCTCCATTGCATCGGTGTTCGCACGCCGTTGCGGTCACCGAGGTAGATGTTGTCCCCCATTCCGATCTCGTCCCCGTAATAGATGACGGGGGTGCCGGGCAGCGAGAAGAGGAGTCCGTTCATCATCTCGATCACTCTTCGGTTGTTGCCGAGCAGAGGCGCGAGGCGGTGGCGGATCCCCAGGTTGAGCCGGGCCCGGGGGTCCCGCGCGTAGACGCGATACATGTAGTCCCGTTCTTCGTCCGTGACCATCTCGAGGGTGAGCTCGTCATGGTTGCGTAGGAACAGTGCCCACTGCGAGGCCTCCGGGATCTGGGGGGTCTGGGCGAGGATGTCGATAACGGGGAAGCGGTCCTCCATCTGGATCGCCATGAACATCCGCGGCATCAGCGGGAAGTGAAACGCCATGTGGCAACGGTCGCCCGCACCGAAGTACGCAGCGGCGTCCTCTGGCCACTGATTCGCCTCCGCGAGCAGCATGCGGTCCGGGAAACGCGCGTCGACGTGACGTCGCAGCTCGTGCAGGTACGCGAACGTCTCGGGAAGGTTCTCGCAGTTCGTTCCCTGCCGCTCGAACAGGTAGGGGACCGCATCCAGCCGGAGGCCGTCGACGCCCATGTCGAGCCAGAAATCCATGACGTTCACGAGGGCCTGGCGCACGTCGGGGCTTTCGAAGTTCAGGTCGGGCTGGTGCGAATAGAAGCGATGCCAGTAGTACTGGTCGGCGACCGAGTCCCAGGCCCAGTTCGACCCCTCGAAGTCCTTGAAGATGATCCGCGCCTCCGGGTACCGGTCGGGGTTGTCGCTCCAGACGTAGTAGTTACGGGAGGAGCTGCCGGGCGCCGCCCGCCGGGCGCGCTGGAACCACTCGTGCTGGTCCGAAGTGTGGTTCACGACGAGCTCGGTGATCACGCGGAGCCCCGCCCGGTTGGCCGCCCGGAGGAACTGCTTGAAGTCCCGGAGCGTTCCGTAATCGGGGTTGATGCTCTTGTACGACGCGATGTCGTACCCGTCGTCCTTCAGCGGCGAGGGATAGAAGGGCAGCAGCCAGATGGCGGTGACTCCCAGGTCGGCAAGGTAGTCGAGCCTCTGGACGAGCCCTCGGAAATCGCCGATCCCGTCCCCGTTGCTGTCGTTGAAGGCACGTACGTGCAACTCGTAGATGACGGCGTCCTTGTACCAGAGCGCGTCCGAGGCCCGTCGCGGGGGTTCTCGACTGGCGGTTCGCGGTTCGGTGGACGCGGCCTTCGTGTGCCTCATCACAGGAAGTATTCGAAGTCCCGTTCGGTGGATACCCGGTGCCGGACGCGAAGGATGTGCGCGGGGACGACGTGGGGATTCAGCTCGACGAAGTTTCGGGGGCCGCCCCACAGGTAGCGCGAGTCCGTCAGGAGATCGTGCACCTGGAACGACTGCGCGGGATCGATCCCGAGGTCCTCCAGAGGCAGCTCCAGCCACCCGGCGTGGATGTGGTGAGGATCGAGGTTGACCACCGTGACGAC
>JACDEY010000149.1 GCA_013816105.1 Actinomycetota bacterium | reverse complement strand
CCTCTACCGGTGCGGCCGGGACCGTCATCGGCCCCGACGCGGTTAGGGAGGCAATGGCCAACGGGAGGGCGGGGCGCGCTCTGTTCATCTTGGACCTGGCTGTCCCCCGAGACGTCGATCCTGCCGTCGGCGGATTGCCTCACGTTCGGCTGGCCGACATCGACGATCTTGGAGAAGTCCTGGCATCAGCCGACCCGGACCCTGTGGCCCCGAACGAGGTGGAGAAGGTTCGGGCCATCGTGGCCGAGGAAGTGCGGAGCTTCGCCGAGTGGCGGCGAGCGGCGCGCCTGGCCCCACTCATCCAGGCTCTCAAGGACAGGGGAGCCTGGGTTCAGGAGGCCGAGCTGGCACGGGCGGCGAACCGCCTGGCCGGTCTCTCAGACCGGGAGCGAGAGGCGGTGGAAGCCCTGGCCCGAGGGATCGTGGCGAAGCTGCTGCACGATCCCATCGTGACCATCAAGGAACGCTCGGGGCCGGGATCCGTCGATGCCCTGGCCAGGGCCGCCGCGGAACTCTTCGGCATCGAGTTCCACCCCGGCGCCTGATTCACGGGCGGCGTACGCGCAGCCGGTCGCGGTGGTCGGAAACCCACTGGTACAGCCGCTCGGTTGCCCCGGGAAAGGTAGAGGCGAGAGCGGCCAAAGGGCGGCCTCCGGGGAGCAACCGCATGAGCGGGGGCACGGCGGCACCTGCCGAGTAGATCCGCCCGTCGGGCTTCACCAGGTGCCAGGAGCGCATCCTGTCTTCTGGCTTCATGCCCGGAAGCAGACGCTCGGCCGCGGGATCCTGGAGAGCCACCGGCCGGAGGCGGTCGTGGTGGTCCCAAGTCATGATCCGGGCGGTCCACCACCGACAGAAGGCGCAGTCGGCGTCGTAGAGGATCACGGTTCGCTCCATCCCGAGGCAAGCCTAGAGTGCTCTGGATGAGCCGATCGGATGACCTGTCTATCGAAGCCGAGAAGGTGATCCCCGGCGGAGTGAACTCGCCGGTTCGGGCCTTCCGCGCGGTCGGCGGAACGCCGCGCTTCGTGGATCGGGGCCGTGGAGCGTACCTGGAGGACGTGGACGGCAGAAGGTACGTCGACTGGATCCAGTCGTGGGGGGCGCTGCTGTTCGGCCATGCCCGGGAGGAGATCGTTCAGGCTGCCGTGGAGGCGGCGCGGCGGGGGACTTCGTTCGGCGCGCCCACCGAAGCGGAGGTCCGCCTCGCCGAGCGCATTGTCGCTGCGGTGCCCGGGGTCGACATGGTCCGGCTGGTCTCCTCCGGCACGGAGGCAGCCATGAGCGCCGTGCGCCTGGCTCGAGGGGTCACGGGCCGCCCGAGGATCGTGAAGTTCGAGGGCTGCTACCACGGGCACTCAGACGGGTTGCTCGCTCAGGCCGGCTCGGGGCTGGCCGCATTCGGATTACCGGGCTCCCCCGGCGTCACCGGCGGCGCGGCGTCCGACACCATGGTCCTCACCTACAACGATCTCGACGGCGTGCGAGCGGCATTCGAAGCGGACGAAGACACCATCGCTGGCGTGATCCTGGAGCCAGTGGCGGCGAACATGGGGGTGGTCCCACCGACCCCGGGATTCCTCGAGGGATTACAGGAGCTGTGCGACGCGCACGGCGCCATCCTGATCTTCGACGAGGTGATCACCGGGTTCCGGCTCGGCGCCGGAGGCGCTCAGGCCCTGTACGGAGTCACCCCCCACCTGACCTGTCTGGGGAAGGTCATGGGTGGAGGGTTCCCTTGTGCCGCCTTCGGCGGCCGAAGAGATCTGATGGAACACCTCGCGCCGGTTGGTCCCGTGTACCAGGCCGGGACCCTATCCGGGAACCCGGTGGCCGTGGCGGCCGGGCTAGCCGTCCTCGACCTCATCGAGTCACTCGATCCCTATCCGATTCTCGTGAAGCAGGCCCAGCGGCTCGCCGATGGACTCGCCGAATCATTCGAACGGGCCGGGATCCCCGTGACGATCAATCGCATGGAATCGCTCTTCTCGGTCTTCTTCGCCGAGGGGCCGGTCTCCAACTTCCTGGAGGCGAAGGCGTCAGATCACCAGCGGTACGCCAAGTTCTTCCACGCCATGCTGGATGAAGGGATCCACCTTCCTCCGTCGGGCTACGAAGGGTGGTTCCTGTCCGCCGCGCACGGCGACAGCGAGATCCAGAAGACTCTGGAAGCTGCGGCAGATGCGGCAGCGAGACTGGGGTGATAACCGTTAGCGGTTGATGGCGGTGATGACGACCTTGCCGCGTGCGTGGCCTTCGTGCAGATACCGGATGGCTTCGGGGGCCTCGGTCAGCGGGTACGTCCTGTCGATGACCGGCGTGACCTTGCCGGCCTCGATGAGCTCCTTGAGCACGACCAGGTCCTGGCCCTTCTCCTTCGAGATGAACGTGCCCAGCTTCTGGCTCACGAAAGGTGACAACAGGTGCGCCCGGAGCTGGCGATCGATGCCTCCGAACCACCGTCCGCCCCCTTCGGCTCCCACGATGACGAGGGTCCCCCGGGAGGCGAGGGCTCGCCGGAGGTGTGACAAGGAACGGTTCCCCGCGGTGTCGAGGATGAGGTCATGGCGCTGCCCCGTCTCCGCGAAGTCGTCGCGTGTGTAGTCGATGACGTCGTCCGCGCCGATCGATCGGACCAGGTCCACCTTCGTCGTGCTGCACACGCCGGTGACGTGGGCTCCGAACGCCTTGGCGATCTGCACCGCGAACGACCCCACGCCTCCAGCCGCGCCGATGATCAGCACCTTCTGCCCGGGCTGAACCCTTCCCGCGTCGCGAAGACCATGGAGCGCGGCGGAGCCGGAGGTGGGAACGGTGGCCGCCTGCTCGAAGGTGAGGTTCGCCGGCTTGGGCGCAACCTTGTCCTTTCGGGCAGTCGCGTATTCGGCGAAGGAGCCGTTGCAGGTGCCGAACACCTCATCGCCCGGGTGGAACTGCGTGACATGCTTGCCGACCGCCTCGACGCGCCCTGCCACATCGGTGCCCCGGACGCGGGCCTTGGGCGCGCGGAGCCCGTAGCCCATGCGGATCAGGTACGGCAGGCCCGCCATGAGGTGCCAGTCCCCGATGTGCACGCTCGCCGCGTGAACACGAAGCAGCACGTCGTCATCGCCGGCCACCGGCTTGTCGATGTCCTTGAGTTCCAGGACATCCGGTGAGCCGTAGGTGTCTTGGACGATCGCTTTCATGATGTCTCTCCTTCACCGTCCCGGGTAAATGGAACGCCTCGTCGAGTGACACGCCGAACACCCGGGCGATCTCTCCCGTGATGTCCGAAGCCTACTCCGATCCCCGGCGGCTCTTCAGCCCATCGTGAACACGTCTGACGTGGAATGATCGCTGAAGGGTTGTCTCCCACGGAAGGAGCCGACATGGCCACGCCAACCAGCGTCGAGGACTACCTGGCCGCCCTTCCTGAGGCGCCGCGGGCCGCTTTGGAGAAGCTCCGGAAGACGATCAGGGCCGCCGCGCCCGAGGCGACCGAGACGATCAGCTACCAGATGCCTACGTTCAAGCAGCATGGTCGATTCCTCGTGTCCTACGCGGCGTTCAACGCCCACTGCAGCCTCTTCCCCGCAAGCAAGGCGGTCCTCGAGGCTCACGGGGAAGCGCTGAAGCCCTACTTCTCGGGGAAAGGAACGCTCCGTTTCACCACAGACAGGCCCATCCCGGCCGCACTCGTGAGGAAGATCGTGAAGACGCGGATAGAGGAAGACGCGGCAGATAGGCGTCGCCGAGGCATCGGCGAAGCAGAGTGAGAGGAGCGGGGGGGGACGGATATGTCCGAGGCCATAGTGTACGTGGACCATTCGGAGGTTCGAGAGGGCCCTCGAGGAGCTCAAGGCGGCCACCAAGGACCTGGCCGACTTCGTTGAGGCGAACGAGCCTCAGCTCATCGCCTACAACATCTATCTGAGCGATGACGGCACCCAGATCAGCGCTACGGCAGGTCCAGCGAGAGAGCGCTGAGGCAGCTGCATGAGAAGGCAGGATTGTTGGGTCGCGGAACCGTGATACAGCATGGGCTGCACGCAGGATTCTCCCGTTTCGGGGCCCGCTGAGAAAGGGTGGCCCCCCGTTCAGGCC
>JACDEY010000148.1 GCA_013816105.1 Actinomycetota bacterium | reverse complement strand
GATGACGTCCCTCGCCGCGCGATCTGCCTCGGCGCCGGTGACGCCCGCCGAGACGGCGTCCACCCCGGCCTGCTGGGCCGCCCGGACGACCTCGTAGACCTCACGCAGACGGGGGGGCGGATCCCCGAAGGCCACGGTTCGGGTCATGTCGGAGTGGTAGCCCTCTACGACGCACCCGAAGTCGAGCTTCACGATGTCGCCTCTCCCCAGCCGGCGATCGCCGGGACGGTGGTGCGGCTCGGCCGCGTTCTCTCCGAAGGCCACGATCGTGTCGAACGCCGGCCCCGTCGCCCCGGCACGACGAGAGGCGAGGTCGATCTCGAATCCGACCTCGGCCTCGCTCATGCCCTCGGCGAGCTTCCCGACGATGAGGTCGAACACATCGTCGGCGATCGATTGAGCGGCGCGGAGATGATCACGCTCCTCGTCGTCCTTCACCCAGCGGAGCAACTCAACCTCATTGGTAGTCGGAATCAGCTCGATCCCCGGAGACGAGATGTCGGTGAAGGTCTTGTGAGTGACCCCCGCAGACTCGAACGCGACCCGACTGACGCCGAGGCCGGCACAGACCTCATGGAAGACCGTCGGGAACTCCCCCGTGTAGATGCGGCACGCGACGTCGGGGACCTGGCGCATGGACTGCTGCGCGTACCTCCCGTCCGTCAGGAAGACGGCGTCCGTCCCCGTGAGGAGAAGCTGCGCGTTCGACCCCGTGAACCCCGTCAGGTATCGGACGTTCGGCAGGCGCGTGACGAGCAACCCGTCCAGGTCGAGCTCGACCACACGTGCCGATATGCGACGTCGCCGGCCGGAGGTGTCCACGGGGGCCGATCATAGCGGGCGACCGCTCGGCCCCCGCTCAACCGAACCGGCCCGACCCCAGCGCAACCGACGCGAACGCGCCGATGGCGAGCGCCGGACCGTAGGGAATCGAGCTATCGCCCCGCGGACCGGCCAGGAGTACGGCTCCCGCGAGGAGCCCACCGGCGAGCGCCGTGGCGATCGCTGCCGCGGCGAGGTGCGTCCATCCCATCGAGCCCAGGACGAATCCGCTCAGCCCGGCGAGTTTCGCGTCTCCCATGCCCATCGCCCGTGGGGAGCGAACCGCCGCGACGAACGGAGGACCGCCGTAGGCCAGCCCGCCGGCAAGCCCCCGAGCGGGATCGATGTCGTGGCCGGTGAGGGCGAGAGCCACGACGATCACCGCGAACGCGACCGTCGCGGGATAGGTGAGCCTGTTCGGGATGACGCGGCGGCGAACGTCTGTTGCGGCGGCGGCCACCATCACGGTCAAGAACCCGGCGAGCATCGCTCGTACGCCGAATGAGGAGAGCGGCATCGAGGGCCATGGTGAGCTCCCGCGCCGACATCACCCCCGCCACCGGAGGGCGGGAGAGTCCGCGATGCGGGCGGAAGGCCCCGTCAGCCCTGGTAGCGGTCCACGAGCTCGAGGAACTCGTCGTAGGAATCCGTGAAGGCGTGATGTCCTTCGGCGTCGATCACCACGTAGTAGAGGAAGCCCTCGTCGGCGGGAGAAAGGGCCGCCTCGAGGGAGGCGCGGCCGGGGCTCGCGATGGGAGCGGGAGGAAGCCCCGCGTTCTGGTAGGTGTTGAAGGGGCTCTCCACCTCACGATCCGCCACGAGGATGGGATCCCAGTCGCCCAAGGCGTACTGGACCGTGGCGTCGATCTCCAGACGCATCCCCTCCCGAAGCCGGTTGTGGATGACGGCCGAGATCTTCGGGCGGTCCTCCTGGAACCGGGCCTCCCGCTCGATCAGGGAGGCCACGATCACCACCTCGTAGGGGCTCAGCCCCAGGCCCTCCGCGGCGTCCCAGGGGAGGTCCGGGGCCGCCGTCTCGAACTGCTCAAGCATCCGCCCGATCACGTCCTGCGCGGTGGCCTTCTTCTCGAACTCGTAGGTGCTCGGGAACAGGAACCCCTCGACGCTCGGGGTGCCCTCCGGCAGGTAAGGGGGAAGGGCGAACTGCCCGCTGCGTGCGGCCTCAAGGAACCCGTCCCGGGAAACCCCGAGCTCCTCCGCCGCCCGCGTCGCCATCTGCTCCAGGCGGAGTCCTTCGGGGAAGGTGCCCTCGATGCCGCGCGCGAGCAGTGGCCCGCCCTCGAGCACGTCCAGTACGTCGCCTGCCGACATGTTCGTCTTGAGGGCGTAGTTTCCCGCGGCGAACTCGAGGGAGGAGCCCCGGATCTGAGCCATCAGGCGGAATCCCAGCGTCGAGCGGATAACGCCTTCTTGCTCCAGCAGGTCGGCCACCTCCGAGCCTGTAGTTCCCTCGGGTATCGTGAACGTGAGGTCCCGCTGAGGTCCGCCGGAGCCGGTCGCGTAGCGGTAGAACCCGCCCACGGCCACCGCGACCGCGATCAGGACCAGGAGCATTGCGACGAGGATGGCCGTTCCGCGGCGTCGTTGATGGCGCTCGGACCGACGCTCCGCCCGGTCCTGGGTCGTCTCGAACATGGGGCAACAGGATATCCCGCCCGGACGGCCTCAGCCGGTCGAGCGAAACCGGTCCAGATAGGACTGCAGGATGAGCGCGGCCGCCGTGCGGTCCACCACCTGCCGTCGTCTGCGCTCCCGGACGCCCGCCTCCGCCAGCCTGCGATGAGCCTCCACCGTCGTGAAGCGCTCGTCCTCGAGCGTCACGGGGATTCCCAGGGCGTCGCGCAGGGTGGCGGCGAACCGCTCCGCGTGATGGGCGGCCGGTCCCGCCGCGCCCGAGAGGCCGCGGGGATGTCCGAGAACGATTCGCGACACCCCGTTCTCCCGCACGATGGCGGCGATGGCCCGAAGGTCCTGGGGGGCCCCCGTTCGAAGGGTGCCGTGCGGCAGCGCGAGGCGACGATCGGGATCGGAGATCGCCACGCCGATCCTGGCGTCGCCGAGGTCCAGGCCGAGGACCCGGCCCCGTTCCGTGCGCTCGGCGTCCCCCGTGGCGGCCATGGCGGTGACGCGGCTAGGGGGTCGAGATCAGGGAGGAAAGCCGCTTCCGGACGTCCTCCAGCGCTTCGGGGAGGGATGCCGCCCTCGAGCCTCCTCCGAACGCGAGCGCCGGCTTTCCTCCGGCACGACCCCCGATCACCTCGGCCGCGCCCTGGATCAGGGCGGGGGCCGTCACGCCCCTTCGAATGAGGTCGTCCGTGCAGACGGCGACGAGCATCGCTCGCTCGCCGTCCGCCGAACCCAGGACGGCCGCGGCCGGTCCCGCCGGCTCCAGGCGCTCCCTGAGCGCGAGCGCCAGCTCTCGAAGCTCCGTCGCCTCCCGGGCTCGCAATCCGGCCACCACGAGGGAGACGCCCTCGACGCCCTCCGCCGTCCCGGCCAATCGTTCGGCTTCGAGCCCGCGGGCGGCCCTACGCATCGCCCCCAGCTCGCTCTCCAGCTGCTTGATGCGGCCGATGGCCTGGCGGGTGCGCTCGGGTGCGCGGCCGGCGTCGGCCGGCCCTCCGAGCGCCTCCGTGACCTCCTCCAGCAGGCGGCGCTCAACGTTGATCTGGCGGAGGGCGTCCGGACCCACGACCGCCTCCAAGCGACGCAGACCCGACCCGATGCTCGCCTCCGACACCAGCCGGATCAGAGCCACCTGACCGGTGTGATGGACGTGCGTCCCGCCGCACAGCTCGACCGAGTAGTCGCCGACCTCCACCACCCGCACGAGGTCCCCGTACTTCTCCCCGAACAGCGCGATCGCCCCCTGGCTGCGGGCGAACTCGTACGTGGTCTCGTAGGCGCGGACCGGCTCGTCGTCCGCGAGCCGCCGGTTGGCGACGTACTCCAGGTCTTCGAGACGGCGTCGGGGCATGGACTCGAAGTGCGTGAAGTCGAAACGCAGGCGGCCCGGAGCGACGAGCGACCCCGCCTGCCGGGCGTGCTCCCCGAGGGACTGGCGGATGGTGTGATGCAGCACGTGGGTGGCCGTATGGGACCGCGCGGTGGCTTCCCGGCGTTCCTCGTCGACCAGACCCTCGGCCTGCTCCCCCTGCCGGACCTCGCCCGACTCGACGACGGCCTCGTGCACGATGATTCCCCCCGGCCCCGGCCGTGTGTTCGTGACTCGGAGCAACCCGTCCGCCGT
>JACDEY010000147.1 GCA_013816105.1 Actinomycetota bacterium | reverse complement strand
TCCTGCTGTACGGGCGCTACTGGTACGAGACGTTCGGCCTGCGGACCATGCCGGTGGAGGAGGTCGAACGCCGGTGCAGCGTGGATGGCCTCGAGCACCTCGATCGCGCGACCGAGGCCGGGAAGGGCATCGTGATGACCTTGCCGCACATGGGGAACTGGGACGCCGCCGGGCACTGGCTCTGCGTGCGGGGATACCGCATGACCGCGGTCGCCGAGCAGCTGGCGTCGCGCCGCGTCTTCGAGCTGTTCCTCCGGCACCGCCGGGCGCTCGGCATGAACATCGTTTCCCTGTCCGAGCAGCACGTCGGGCGCGCGCTCGTCGGCCTGCTCGCCGAGAACCACGCCGTGACCCTGGTCGCCGATCGTGACATGACCGGGCGGGGCGTGGACGTGGAGATGTTCGGGGACGTCCGCAAACTGCCTGCCGGGCCGGCGTTCCTCTCTCTGGCCACGGGCTCGCCGCTGTCCGTGTGCGCCGTCTTCACCACCGAGGCGGGATGGCACATCAAGATCGGTGCTCCCGTGGAGATCGAGAGGAGCGGAGAGACCCGAAAGGACGTGGAGGCCCTGACCCGAGTGATCGCCCGGAGCTTCGAGCGGTACATCTCCGAGGCTCCAACCGATTGGCACATGTTCCAGCCCGCCTGGCCCGACGATGAGCGATGGGCCGCGGACGCGTCGGTGCCCGACATGGGATGAGGATCGCACTCGTCTGCCCCTACGCGTGGGACGCCCCGGGGGGAGTGCAGGTCCACGTGCGGCAGCTCGCCCGCCATCTGGAGCGCCGGGACCACCGGACCCTCGTGATCGCGCCCGCCTTCTCGCCTGAGGCGGTGGCATCCGGCACGGTAATCATCGGGAGGCCAGTGCGACTGCACTACAACGGGTCGGTAGCGCCCGTGTCACCAGATCCCAGAGCCGCACGTCGCATCTCGGCCGCCCTGCGGTCCTTCGCGCCCGACGTCGTCCACGTCCACGAGCCGTTCGCGCCAAGCACGTCCCTGTACGCAACGCTCGCGTCTCGGGCGCCAGTCGTGGGGACGTTCCACGCCTATGCCGCACGCTCGCGAGCCCTTGCGGCGCTTTCGCCGATCCTGCGCCTGATCTGGAACCGGCTCGACGTCCGCCTGGCGGTCTCGCGGGCGGCGGCATCGTTCGTGAGCCGGTACTTCCGGGGCGCCGTCCGCGTGGTGCCGAACGGAGTGGACGTCGAGCTCTTCTCGCGTGCCCAGGCCGCCTCGTTGCCGCCGGGCCGCCCGCTACTGTTCGTCAACCGCCTCGATTCGCGGAAGGGCTTTCGCGTGGCGACAGAGGCGTTCGAGCTGCTGGCCGGCCGGTACCCGGACCTGCTCCTCGTCGTCGCCGGAGACGGGGCCGAGCGGGCCCTTGTGGCCGGACTCCCCGACGGGGTGAAGAGCAGGGTGATCCTGCTCGGCTCGGTGCCTCACGAAGAACTCCCTCCCTACCACGCTGCCGCCGAGCTGTTCCTCGCACCGGCGACCGGCCGGGAGAGCTTCGGCATCGTTCTTGTGGAAGCGATGGCCGCCGGCCTTCCCGTCGTCGCCTCCCACATCCCGGGGTATCGGGAGGTGGTTCGAGACGAGGTCGAGGGGCTCCTCGTTCCCCCCGAGGACGCGCCGGCGCTGGCGGCGGCGCTGGGGCGCCTTCTCGATGACCACGAGCTCGCCGGATCGCTCGGCGCCGCCGGACGGGTGCGGGCCGAAAGGTACCGGTGGGAGGCGGTCGCGGCCGACGTCGAATCGGCCTACGGGGAGGCGATCGAGCGCGGGGCTCACGGAGCCCGCTGATAGGATGGCGGGCATGCTCGCCCCGGTCATCGGGCTCGGCGTCCTCGGGCTGCTCGCGCTCTTCGTCGTCTTCACATACAACCGGCTGGTCCGGCTGCGGGTCCGCACCCAGAACGGATGGTCCGGCATCGACGTCCAGCTTCGGCGCCGCTACGACCTCATCCCGAACGTCGTCGAGGCCGTCAAAAGCTACGCCGCGCACGAGCGCGAACTGCTCGAGGCCGTCACCCGCGCGCGCGCCCAGGCGGTGGACGCCTCGGGCGTGCGTCGTCAGGCCGACGCGGAGAATCAGTTGACCGGGAGCCTCCGGCGCCTGTTCGCCGTCGCGGAGGCCTACCCCCAGCTCCGCGCCAGCCAGAACTACCTCGCGCTGCAGGAGGAGCTGTCCGGCACGGAGTCCAGGATCACGTTCTCCAGGCAGTTCTACAACGACCAGGTCGCGATGTTGAACACGCTCATCCAGAGCTTCCCCTCGAGCGTGGTTGCGAGCATCTTCCGATTTCGCCCCCGAGAGTTCTTCGAGATCGACGAGCGGTCCAGAGGACCGGTCCCGGTTCAGTCGTAGCCCCTTGCACGAGGAGGCCGCCCGGAACGTGCGGCGGACTGCTCTCGTGGTCCTCTGGGTCCTCGCCCTCGCGGGTGGTCTGGGGTTCCTCCTCGGCTCCCTGCTGGGATCCGGGATGGTCGGCCTGATCACGGGGCTCGCCCTCGCCTGCGCGGCGTCGTTCGCGACCTATCGCTCCGGTCACCGGCTCATCCTGAGGTCGACCCGAGCCCGTCGAGTCGAACCCGATGAGCAGCCCCGCCTCCACAACCTCGTGGACGGGCTCGCCGGCGCCGCGGGCGTGCCGAAGCCCGCCATCTACGTCGTTCCGGAGGCCGCTCCCAATGCCTTCGCCGCGGGAACGAACCCGGAGCGGTCCGTCATCGCCGTCACGGAAGGGCTCCTCGAGAAGCTCGATCGCGTGGAGCTGGAGGGCGTGCTCGCCCACGAGGTTGCCCACATACGGGACCGCGACGCCCTCTTGGGAACCGTCGTCGCCTCGCTCGTCGGCTCGGCCGCCGTGCCCGCCGAGTTCCTCCTGCGCTCCCTGGGACTGGAAGGCTCCCCGAGCGGCCCGACCGGGAGCTCGCGACGTGGCGCCGCCAGCGTCCTCATGTTGATCCCCGCGGCCGTCCTGGCCCCGCTCGCACTGGTTGCAGTGCAGACGATCCGGCTCGCCGTGTCGCCCGCGCGTGAGTATCTGGCGGACGTCCAGGGCGCGCTGCTCAGCCGGTACCCGCCCGGTCTGACCCGGGCCCTCCGAAAGGTCGCCGCGGATGAGGCCCCGATGAGGGCGGCCAGCAATTCCACTGCGCATCTGTGGCTCAGCCGACCCCGGCGCGAGGGGCGCGAGAGGGCGACCTGGTTCCATGACCTCTTCGCCACCCACCCGCCGATGGAGGATCGGATCCGGCGGCTGGAGGAGATGTAGGGCAGGCCCTAGGACCATCTGTGGGGGATCAGCCGGCGGATCGCGCGGCGAACCGCTCGTACAGCCTCTCCGCCCGGCGACGGCGGGCATCAAGGCGAGGGAGCCGGTACTGGCCGCGCAGTCGGGCCTTCATCACTTCCCGGGCGTGTGAGGGTCGGGCGACGATCCGCTCGAGTTCCTCCTCGCCCGCAACGGCCGGGCGCGTGTACGCGTCTATGGCCGCGAGGACCCTGCGCACGTTCTCCTCGGAGTGGTCGAAAGGCTGGAAGCGGGTGCCGTACCGGCGGTTGACGCGCTCCATGATCTCGCCGAAGTCCCGGACGACCTGAGAGAAGGTGGCAACGACCATCCCGTCGAGGTGGGGGAGCAGGGGCTCGTGGAACCGGACGTAGCCCTGTAGCGCCGCGGCGACGCCCGTCTGGGGAGCGCGGATGACCAGAGAGAGCACGGCCTCCTCTGGCTCCCGCACAAGCACGAGCGCGGGAATCCCGGCCCGCACCGCGGCGACGAGCTGCGCCGGCGCGTGCACGTGGTGAGCGATCACCGGCTTCGTCGGCTGCGCCATCTCGAATGCGGAGACGGCGAAGGAGGTGCCCGTGCGGGGAAAACCTTCGATGACGATCTCGGTCTCACGCCCGAAGGGATAGCCGTGGCCACGCAGCCGGGCGAGGGGCAGCGCGATCCCCGGGTACCGCGCCACGGTCGTCTTGGCCGAATAGAGGGCTCGATCGAGGAGGGCTCTCGGGGACCTCCAAGCCTTCCCCGTCCCGCTGGCCTGCGAGTCGTCGTCCACGCCCCGAGAGTAGCCGCGACCTTC
>JACDEY010000146.1 GCA_013816105.1 Actinomycetota bacterium | reverse complement strand
GCTCAGGGCCAGGGTGAGCCCGGCGACGGCGATCGCACGAGAGGCCTGCGGGGCGACGGTGGACACGGCCTCGCGAAGCGGACGGACCCGTGCCTCGCGCCAGATGCGGCCCATGAGGAAGACGTTGTAGTCGGATCCCAGCGAGACGAGGAGGACCGCCGCGGCGAAGGGCACGTAGTAGGTGAGCTCCCCCCGGCCGAGGATCAGCTGGAACACGTAGGTCGTGAGGCCGAGCGACGCCGCGAGGGCCAGCACGCTCGCGGCGAGCAGGTAGAGCGGCGCCACGAGGGCACGAAGGAACCCGATCAGCAGAACCAGGTCGATGACGAGCGCGGCGATCCCCACGCGGGTCAGATCCTTGAACGTCTGAGTGACGGCTTCGGCCGCCAGGGCGGTATCACCGGCGAAGGAGGCTCGAACGCCCGAGAGCCCGTGGGCGGACAACGTCTCCGGCATCTTTCGCTGCAACGAGCGAAGGTTGTCGATGGCTTTGCCTCCCAGCGGATCGCTGTCGAGGATCACCACCAACCGAGCGGCGTCACCGGACCCGGACACCGTGATGCCGGGTGGAAGGTTGGAGGCCAGGGGGGTTCCGGGTCCAATGATCCCGGCGACGCCGGGCTCCGACCCGAGCGTCTCCTGCACCTCCCGCAGCTCCGCCGTCCGGTCCGCCACTCCCTCGCCCCGAAGCAGCACCAAGGTGGGGGAGAGGACCCCGTCCGCGAATCCCCGCATGGCGGCGACCGACGCTCGAGCCTCTTCGCTCTTCGCCGGCAGCCCGTTGATCAGGGTGAACCCGAGGTCCATTCGCAGTAGCCCGCTTCCCGCCACGACCAGCAGGCCGAGCGCGAGAAGGGCCACGGGCGCGGCCACCGGACGCGCCGTCATGACGTGCGCGACGCGGGACCGCAGGGTGCGTCGCGGGACGCGTTCGTGCTCCGGGCCCGGTCCGCCGTGCAGACGCTCCCACTCCCGTTCGCGGTGGAGCTTCGAGATGCGCGGCCAGAAGAGGGCCTTGCCGAGGATCGCGAGGAAGGCGGGAACGAGCGTGACGGCCACGGCGAGACTGATGAGGACGGTGAGCGCGAGCCCCGGTCCGAAGGCCCGGAGGAACCCGAGTGAGGCCACCAGCAGGGCGGCCGTCCCGGCGGCAACGATGAGGCCCGCGGTGAAGATGATCGGGATGTACTCCGCGGTGGTCCGCTGGGCGGCTATCACTCGCGGCTCTCCCGAAAGGAGCCTGAGCCGGAAACCCGAGAAGAAGAAGATGCAGTAGTCCGTCACGATGCCGAGGAGGAGCACGACGATGACGGGCTCCAGGTCCCGAGGAAGGCTCACACCGAGTTGGGCGCCGGCCCATGCGACGACGGGCAAGGAGATGACATAGGCGATCCCCGACGTGAACAGGGCAATCAGGGGAGCCACCAGCGACCCGAAGTACAGTCCAACGATGAGCGAGATGAGCACGACTGTCGCAATCTCCACCACCGGTAGGTAGCGGAGGATGACGTCGGTCTGTTGGAGGCGGGCGGGAATGGCCCCGGTGATGCCGATGAGGGCGTCTCCCGGCTCGTTCACCGCGGCCCCGGCAAACCGGCGTGCGGCCTCCGTCTGCTCCCGGAAGGTCAGATCGGGCCGAAAGAACAGGTATGTGACTGCGGTCGTCGACTGCTCGCTCGAGCCGGGCAGGAGACCCAGGGTGTTGGTGACCGGAAAGGCGCCCGCGATGTCCACAGCGTTCGGCTCGGCTCCGGTCGTTATGGCGAGCGCACGAGCGTACACGCGTGCCTGCGCTTCCGGGGAAAGCCCGTCCGGATCCCGCTGGACCATCACGAGGCGAGTCAGGAGCGGGAAGTCGAAGAGCCGGAACGAAGCGATCTCGGCTTCAAGCGCCGGGGCGTCGGTCGGGACGAGATCCGAGACCTGCTCGCCTTCGGACTCCGAAGGTCCGGGGAGATAGAGAACGGCACCGATCGCCGCCAGGATCCATCCGGCCACGATCACGAGCCGCAGCCTGACCAGCGCCCACGCGACCCCCCGGGCGACCGGACCGGCGACCGCCGCCTGGTCGACCGATCCACTCTCCCGTCCTGCCATATGGAGCCACTGTTACCCGAGGGGCCGCTCCGGCATTCGTGGCGCGCCCACCCCCATGCCCCCGCCGCCCCCTCGTTTGAGGATCCGGAGCCCGGGAACAAGTGGATGTGGAATGAAGCGGTACTGGACGGTCGTGATCGCCGCATGTCTCCTCGCCGTTGGCGCGTGCGGGGGGTCGTCGGACGACGCGAATCCCGCGGATGACGCCGGGGGCACCCCGTCCGCGCTTCCCACGCTGCCGAGCGGGCTACCGAGCGGACCACCCGACCTTGACGCCGCCGCCGCGGAGTTCTGCGTGCACCTGGACGATCTGACCGGTCTTCTGGACGATCTGCAATCCAGCTCATCGAATCTCGTCGGGGACGCGGCCGGTCGCCTCTCGGACCTGAGCTCGGACCTGCAGGCCGATGCCACCCAGCTCCGCAACTCGAACCAGGAGGAGCTGGCGAACCTCGCTCAGATCGCGGCGCTCGCCATCGGTGGGGTGCAGTCCATCCTCCAGCAGAACCCCGAAATCTCCGACGACGTCCGGGCCGCGATCGGTCAGGTCGATGCCGCGATCGACGCCATCCCCCAGGACCTCTGCGCGGGCGGCACCGGTTAACGGCTGCCCGCGTTCATCTCGGTTCGCATCGGGGATGGGTACGCATAGGGGATCGCGAGCGAAATCCGGGGGCGGTGCACATGGTTCCTGACGCGATCGAGAGCGGAGTGGAAAAGGTAAGGGAGTCGGCTGGGACCGGCGTGGATAAGCTGAAGAAGTCGGCGAGATCGGTTTCCCGGATCGTCGAGCGCCATGTGCCGGATGTCGATACGCGGGAACTGAAGGAGTCGTTGAAGGGGGGCGGGAATAGGGCGGGTGAGACGGCCAAGACCCTTTACCGCCGAGGAAGGGAGTCCCTCCCCTCCATCGAGATGCCCCGACGAAAGGAGTCGTCCATGTTGGGCAAGGTCTTCGACCGGTTCACGATCGGCTTCGGGCTCGGCTATGTGCTAGGCGCACGGGCGGGCAAGGAGCGATACCAGGAGATTCAGAGCTGGTGGAACTCGTTTTTCGGAAACCCGACCGTGCAGCAGGCCACCGAGCGGGGCAAGGAGCTGGTGACCGATGCCGGGCGCACGGTGGCCGAGAAGGCGCACCTTGCCGCGCCCCAGAGCATCAAGGACGTCATGACGAGCGATCCCCAGACCATCAAGAGCACCTCCACGATCGCCGACGCGGCCCGCAACATGGCCGAGCACGACGTGGGCGCGATGGTCGTCGTGGACGCGTCCGACAAGGTGGTCGGGATCGTGACCGACCGCGACATCGCCGTGCGGGTCGTGAGCGAAGGCCGGGACCCGAAGACGGCGAAGGTTTCCGAGGTCGCCAGCAAGGATCTGACGACGCTGTCCCCCGGGGACAGCGTGGCGGAGGCCGTCCGGGTCATGCGCGACAAGGCCATAAGGCGGCTGCCGGTCGTCGAGAACGGACGGCCCGTGGGCATCGTCTCGATCGGGGATCTGGCGATCGAGCGCGACTCGAGCTCGGCCCTGGCCGAGATCAGCGCCAAGCCCGGAAACCGTTAGGGGATCCGCAGCCTCGCTTCCCCGGCGGTTACGCGAGTCGGCTGGCGCGCGGTCAGGAGGCGCGTCCAAAGAGTCTCGTCGATGTGTCGTAGGGACGGCACGACGATGTCGGCTTCCCGGAACAGCTCCCGTCCTTCGAAGGAGGCGTTCGGGATCGCGACGCAAGTCATGCCGGCCGATTTCGCGGCGGCGACTCCGTTCGGCGAATCCTCGATGGCGAGGCACGAGGCGGGAGGAACCCCCAGCTTCCGGGCGGTGGCGATGTAGACGGCCGGGTGCGGCTTTCCTTCCCGTTCCTCCTCCGCGGAGTGCACCACCTGGAAGCGGTCGGCGAGAGCGGTGAGGTCGAGAACCGCTCGTATGACGCGGTACGGCGAGGAGGACGCGAGCGCGGCCATGAGCCCCTTGTGCCGAAGGAAGTCCACCGCCTCGATCGCTCCG
>JACDEY010000145.1 GCA_013816105.1 Actinomycetota bacterium | reverse complement strand
GTCCCGACCAGGGCTACGCCGCATGCGGGCAGGCGAGCGAGCACGTCGAGGAGGGGAACGTTGGGGCCGGTACCGGCGCCACCGTCGCGAAGCTTCACGGCCCTCACCGTGCCGTGAAGGGAGGCTTGGGAACGGCCGCCGGAGCGGAGGCGAGCGTCGTCGTGGGCGCGCTCGCATCAGTGAACGCCTGGGGAGAGGTGCTCGACGAGAACGGCGACGTACTGGCGGGCGCCAGGCCGGGCCATGAGGGAGGTCCGGGGCCGGCGGAGTCACCTGAGCCGGGGTTGAGTGGGGCCTGGCCTGCGGAGGGGCCTCCGCCGGCCTCCACGCTCAACACCACCCTCGTAGTGGTGGCCACGAACGCGCGGCTGTCTAAGGAGCGCGCGCACCTGCTGGCGATCGCCGCCCAGGACGGCATCTCGGAGACGATCCGCCCCGCGCATACAATGTGGGATGGGGACACGGTCTTCTCCCTCGCCACGGGCGAGGTCGAGGCCGATCAGAGGGCACTCGAATCCCGGGCAGTCGCCGTGGTCGCCGAGGCCATCCGGCGGGCCGTGCTCCTCGCGAAGAGCGTTCCGGACTTCCCCTCGGCACGGGAAGGAAATCAGCCATGAGCATGACGCTCGAGGAGCTCGGGGCCCTCGCATCCACTTGCACGCGCTGCCGGCTGGCCGCCGGACGAACCCAGGTCGTCTTCGGCGTCGGAAGCCCCTCGGCCGACGTGATGTTCATCGGCGAGGGACCGGGGTATCACGAGGACAAGCAGGGTGAGCCCTTCGTGGGTGCGGCCGGGCAGTTGCTCACCCGGCTGCTGGGGGAGATAGGCCTGCGCCGTGAGGACGTCTACATCGCGAACGTGGTGAAGTGCCGCCCGCCGGGAAACCGGGACCCGTTGCCGGACGAGATCGACTCCTGCCGTCCGTACCTGGTGGGACAGCTCGAGCTCGTGCGGCCGCGCGTGGTCGTGACCCTCGGCAACTTCGCCACCCGGATGATCCTGGAGCGGCAGGTCTCCATCAGCCGCGTCCGGGGGCAGCGCTTCGAGCTAGACGGACGGACAGTGGTCCCCACGTTCCACCCGGCCGCGATCCTCCGTGGAGGCGGCGAGGCGAGCGCTCAGATGGCCGCCATCCGTTCGGACTTCGCCGCCGTAAGGGCCATCCTGGCGGAGCCCCCGCCCGTCCCGGCGGCCGTCGAGGAGCAGCTCGGGCTGTTCTGAGGGGTGCGATGGTCTCGCTGAAGCTCGTGTGCCCCTCCGCGGAGGAGACCCGTGCGGTCGGCCGGGCGCTGGCGGAGATCCTGACGGGCGGGGACGTGGTCTCCCTCACGGGTGACCTGGGCGCGGGCAAGACGACCTTCGTCCAGGGTGCGGCCGACGGCCTGGGCGTGGGTGAGCCGGTTCTGTCCCCGACGTTCACGCTCGTGCGGGAATACGAGGGCCGCCTGCCCGTCACGCACATGGACGTGTACCGCCTCGACCGCATCCAGGACGTCCTTGACCTGGGGTTCGAGGAGCTGATGGATAGTAGGGGGATCCTCTTCCTGGAATGGGGCGACGCAATCGAGTCGCTCCTCCCGGAGTCCTACCTCGAGGTCGAGCTCGTTCTATCGGGCGAATCCGAGCAACGGTCCGTCCGGATGTCGGCGCAGGGAGCAGCCTGGCAGCGCCGCTGGCGCCGGCTGGAAGAGCTCACCACCCCCTGGGCGGCGTAGGGGCTCCCCGTGCTTGTCGTCGCGATCGAAACGTCCACGCCGCACTCCACGGTGGCCCTGGGGAACGAGCAGGGCATCATCGGGTCCACCATGCTGTCCCGCGGACGCGCCAACCACGAGGTCGTCGTCCCCGCGATAAACCACCTGCTCCAGTGGGCCGAGGTCCGGCCCTCGTCACTCGGTGGGATCGCGGTCGGTCTCGGCCCGGGCCTCTTCACCGGGATGCGGGTCGGCATCGCGACGGGCAAGACGCTCGCGCAGGCGCTCGGCGTCCCCATCGTCGGCCTCGCATCTTTGGACGTCCTGGCATTCTCGGCCCGTTACTGTCGGCGTCTCATCTGCGCGGCCATCGACGCAAAGCGCGGGGAGCTGTTCTCGGCGCTCTACCGCCCCGTCCCCGGGGGCGTGGCCCGGCAGACGCCGTTCGAAGCGGCGAAGCCGGCGCACCTCACGGCCGAGCTCGAATCGCGTCCGGAGGATATCCTCGTGGTCGGTACGGGAGCGCTCGTCTACCGACGGGAGCTGGAGGAGGCCGGCAACCATGTGGAGTTCGCCTCGCCGGCCTGGGCGTACCCAGCGGCGACCTCGCTAGTTGAGCTCGCCATACCCAGGCTTCTTCGAGAGGATTACGACCGCCTGTACGATCTTCAGCCCCACTACCTGAGGAAATCGGATGCGGAGATCGCTTGGGATAAGCGCCGGCGAACCGGCTGACCTCGAGGTCGTTCGGATGCGGCGACGCCACTTGAAGGGCGTGATGGCGATTGAGCGCCAGGTCTACCCCCGCCCCTGGAGCCCGAACCTCTTTCTCTCGGAGATGACCGAGATGCGCAACCGGACGTATCTGGTCGCGAGGCTGGGCCGGGAGCTCGTGGGCTACGGCGGGATCATGTCGTATGGCGAGGAGGCCCATGTCACCACCATCGCCGTCGACCCAGCCCACCACCGGAGGAAGATCGGGACCCGGCTTCTCTTCGAGCTGATCCAGGAGGGCATCCGGTTGGGCGCGAGGGCCGTCTCGCTCGAGGTCCGGGTCTCGAACTGGGGGGCGCAACGCCTGTACAGCCGGTTCGGATTCCGTCCCGTGGGCGTCCGCAAGGGCTACTACCAGGAGACCGGAGAGGACGCCCTCGTCATGTGGACCGAGGACGTCCACCGGCCTGGGTACCGCAAGCAGCTCGAGGAGATCGCCGGCAAACTTCCGGCCGGAGTCCGGCCCTCGTGACCCACCCACCGACCGGATCCCACCCCTAAGCCATGCGGGTCCTCGGCATCGAGACCTCATGTGACGAGACCGCCATCGCGGTCGTCGACGACGGGCGCGCTGTGCTCTCCAACACCATCGCGAGTCAGGTTCATCTGCACGAGCGCTTCGGCGGTGTCGTCCCGGAGGTCGCCTCGAGAGCGCATCTCGAGAACTTCAACCCCCTGCTGGAGCTCTCGTTGAAAGAGGCGGGGGTGACGCTCGGGGAGATCGAGGGCGTCGCGGTGACGATTGGGCCGGGGCTCGTCGGCGCTCTGCTGGTGGGCATCGCGGCGGGGAAGTCGCTTGCGCTGGCCCTCGACCTCCCGTTCATCGGAGTGAATCACCTGGAGGGGCACATCTTCGCGAACGTTCTGGAGTCGGGGCCGATCGAGGAACCCTACGTGGCGTTTGTGGTCTCGGGCGGGCACACCATGCTGGTTCACGTCCCGCAGGCACTTACGTACGAGATCCTGGGCCAGACCCTCGACGACGCCGCCGGTGAGGCGTTCGACAAGGTGGCCCGCTTCCTCGGGCTCGGCTTTCCCGGGGGCCCGGCGCTCGACGAGCTCGCGCGGAAGGGTGACCCTAACGCCGTACGGTTTCCGCGAGCCGTGACCGATCGCCGGTTCGACTTCTCGCTGTCCGGCCTGAAGACGGCCGTCGTCCGCCACATCAAGGCCGAGCGCGCGAGCGGTCGTGAGACGCCGGTGCAAGACCTCGCGGCGTCGTTTCAGGAGGCCGTCGTCGAGGTGCAGGTCGACAAGACGATCGCGGCCGCGCGCGAGACTGGCGTCCGTACCGTGGCACTGGGCGGGGGAGTGGTGGCGAACAGCCGGCTCAGGCGTCTCCTGGCGGAGCGTGCGACGAGCGAGGGGCTGAGGCTCCTCGTGCCCTCGCCAGAGCTCTGCACGGACAACGGCGCGATGATTGCGTGCGCCGGACACTTCCGGCTGATGCGGGGCGAACGCACGCCCCTCGACGTGGGAGCCTCGCCGGGTCTAGCCCTGCACTGACCCGGCCTTGGCGCCCTAGACCTTCTCCTCCAGCTCGCCGAGCCGTCTCGGGTCCCGGTGGAGAACGACCGCCCGCTCCAGCTCGCTCGCTCGAACGAGCTGGCGCTGGGACTTGCCAACACGAGTCCACTGGGCCGCGAGCC
>JACDEY010000002.1 GCA_013816105.1 Actinomycetota bacterium | reverse complement strand
GTGATGGTGAAGGGGGGTCCGATCATCAGGATGTCTCCTCGGGTTCCATCGGCGCAGCCGGTGGACGGGTACAGCAAGAGGCCGTCCTCCTTGGCCGAGGCGGTGACCCGTTCCGCCACCCGCCGTTCCCGTGGGAACGGCTCCTTGCCCTGAGCATCGGCCACGAGCTCGACCCCTATCATCAGCCCGAGCCCCCGGACATCGCCCACGTGCGGGTCGCCGATAAGGGCTTCCCCGAGCGCTTTCAGGAGGCGCTCGCCCTTGTCCCGGCTGGCGTTCACCAGCTTCTGGTCGCGGATCCGGCGAAGGACCTCATGGCCGACCGCGGCGCCAACCACCGAGTGCGAGTACGTGAACCCGTGAACGAAGCCGGTGCGGGCGACCGCCTCGAAGACCTCTGCCGAGCAGACGGCGAGGCCGAGAGGCCAGTAGCCGGAGGATGCACCCTTGCCGGCCACGAGGATGTCCGGCCGCAGGCTCCAATGCTCGGACGCGAACCAGGCACCCGTGCGTCCGAACCCCGTCATCACCTCGTCGGCGATGATCAGAACGCCGTGTCGCCGGCAGACCTCCGCCACCTCCGGCCAGTAACCATCCGGCGGGAGGGCGACACCCAGGGTAGCTCCGACGACCGGTTCGGCGATGAAGCAGGCAACTGTCTCCGGTCCCCCGGACAGGATGGTTCGCTCGAGAGCCTCGGCGTGGTGCTCGCCACATCGGAGCGGATGTGAGGGAACCTGACACCGGTACTCGTACGGGGCCGCAACGTGCAGCGCCTGCCCGAGCCAGGGAGCGTAGGGATGCCGCAGGGGCTCGCGGCCCGAGGCGTCCAGAGCGCCCCGGCTGTTCCCGTGATAAGAGCCCCACCGCGCGACGACCACGTGCCGGGAGTCCTCGCCTCTAGCCAGGTGGTAGGCGCGGGCGAGCTTCAGTGCCGTCTCGACGGCCTCGCTGCCCCCGGAAACCGGATAGATCCGAGCGCCCTCGACGGGGAGCAGCGGGGCGAGGTCGGCGGCGTACGCCTCGAGGGCTTCGCTGGTGAACTGGGTGCCGTGGACATAGGAGACGCGCGCGGCCTGCTCCGACATCGCCCGCACCACGCCCGGGTCCCCGTGCCCGATCCCGACCACGATCGCGCCTCCGGCGGCGTCGAGGTAGCGCTTTCCGTCGGCGTCCCAAACCACGGATCCCTCCGCACGAACGACCGAGGGCAGAGCGGGACCGAAAGTGCGGGGAAAGACGTTGCTCATACGGCCGATCGCTCCCTGCCGAGGTGTCGCTCGAACCAGTCGACGACCCGGGTGGTGAGGTCGATCGCCGCTGGAAACTTACGCACGCCGTGTCCCTCACCCGGATAGCGCACCAGTTCCGACTCCGTTCCGGCCTCGACGAGCGCCCGGTAGAACTCCTCCGCCTGACCGGGCGGCGTGCACCGGTCCTCGTAGCCCGCGGTCAAGAGCGTAGGGGTCCGAGCCCTGCCGGCGAACATCACCGGGCTGCGGCGGAAGTATTCGCCGTCCGGGTTCGTCGGTTCGTCCTGCAGGATCAGGCGATCCCAGTGCCCGATGTTGCTCGTGTGATGCTGGCTGTACCAGTCGGTGACGGGAGAGATGGCCACCGAGGCGGCGAACCGGTCGGTCTGGGTGACGAGCCACGCGGCCATGAATCCCCCGTAGCTTCCGCCCGTGACGCCCACGCGCTCGCCGTCCGCCACGCCTCGCTCGACCAGAGCATCGATCCCCGACAGGATGTCCTGGGCGTCCGCTCCACCCATGTCCCCGTACACCATGCTCGCGAACTCCTGGCCACGACCCGTGCTGCCGCGTGGGTTCGGGAAGAAGACGGCGAAGCCCCGGCTCACCAGGATTGGGATCGACGGACCGCGCATCGACCACCGGTTCAGGGTCGCGGAGACCGGGCCGCCGTGCACCAGAACGATGAGCGGATGCGGGCTCTGTCCGGGCGGGACGGCCAACAACCCCTCGATCTCCAGCCCGTCCGGCGCGGTCCAGCGCACCGGCTCCACCCTTCCGCCGATCTCGCGGGTGTGGGCGGCTCCGTCGTGCTTCAGTGAGATCGCCGTCTGTATCGAGCCGTCGCGCACGACGGCGATCTCCGGGTATCGCTCGTAGCCGCTGAGGACGGTCGCGAAGGCGTCGCCGTCGAGCGGTTGAAAGTCCGGATAGATGTATCCGCAAGTGTCGTCGGTGCTCCAGAGCTCGGTGGTCTCACGGGTGTTGGCATCGAAGCGGCCCGCCACCGTCTGGAGGCCCCGAACCCCGATGAAGAGCAGGCGGTCCTCGCCGGTCCATGCGACGTGTGTGACGTCGACGCCCCGAGAATCCACGCGGGTGGAGGCTCCGGAGTCGGGGTCGAACACCCGCACGTCTCCGGCCACCACCAGGCGGTCGCTGCAGATGGCCTCGACGATCGCGAGCCTCCGGCCGCTAGGCGCCGCCGCGGGGAGACCCATTTGCTGCTTCGGGCGGTGGAGTTCCTCCTCCTTACCGGATACGAGGTCGATGAGGGCGAGCGTGGCTTCGTACCAGGTTTCCTCACCGGGACCGTTCGAGACGATCGCGGCCAGACGATCGGTTCCGCACCAAGCTGACTCCCAGACGTTCAGCCCCTCGCGAGAGACCGCGCGAACCTCGCCCGCGGTCACGTCGTAGACCCAGGCGCGCCGCCATCCCTCCTGGTCCGCGCTCCTCTCCACTGTGGGAACCCAGGGCGGAAGCTCCGTGTCGGCCTCGGGCGTCGACCCCGATCCCTGGACGCCGGCGAGCTCCGCGCCGGTCTCGGCGACCCCGAGCAGGATGGACGCGCCGTCCGGCGACCACGACAGGTACTCGATCGAGCCATTCACGGCCGGAGCAACCATCGCCTCGCCCACGCGACCCCGCTCGAGCACGTAGAGCTGGCTTTGCCCCTTCTTCCCCCGATCGGACAGAAACGCGAGCCGCGCCCCATTCGGTGACCAGCGGGGCAGGCGATCGTTGTTCGGGCCCGCCGTCACCTCCTCGAAGGTGTCCGAGCCCATGTCGGCGACGCAGATCCTGGTGACGGGCTCGCCCTCCAGACGCTCGAGCTTGGCGCCGGTGAAGGCGATCCGCAGGCCGTCGGGCGAAGGATCCGGGTCCGACGCTCCGGAGACTCGTCCGAACGCCGGCTCGAGCATCTTCCGGTATTGTTCTTCCACTTCCCGGTACAGCGGTGTGTCGCGCAGGTCTCGCTGCACGTGACCTCCCTTTCCACGGGGTATCGGGCTATCGCGTGTAGGCACCCTCCGGGTCCAGCTCCTCGCGGATCAGCCGGAGCTCCTCGGCCGTGGGCGCGGGGGTCGTCTCGAGCTCGGAAGAGACGGTGAGGTCCCAGCTCGTGTTCTCCCGTGCTTCCTCGACCGTGACGCCGGGGTGCACCACCGCCAGGTACATCTCCCCGGTGCTCTTCTCGAACCGGTACACGCCGAAGCCGGTGACGACAACCGCCGGACCGGAACCCGGCCAGTCGGTGTGCCGCACGCCAGCCAGGTGCCCGGGGCTGGTCCTGAAGTCGATGCGCTCGACGAAGGACCGGCGAGACTGGGGCATGATGACGAAGACCTTCCCGGCGTTGAGCGCGATCTCGCAGGCGCCGCCCGATCCCGGCAGGCGAACCTTCGGGGACCGGTAGCTCCCGATCACGGTGGTGTTGATGTTGCCGTACCGGTCGATCTGGGAGGCGCCCAGGAAGCCGACGTCGATGAGGCCACCCTGCAGGTAGTAGGCGAACAGCTCGAACATGCTGGTGACCGACGCGGCGCCCGTGACGAGGGTGGGATCGCCGATGGAAAGCGGCAATCGCGCGGGAACGGCTCCGAAGACGCCGGACTCGTAGACGAGCTCGAGCTCGGGCGCGACCGTGCGGCGGGCGAGGTTGCAGGCGATGTTCGGCGGCCCGACCCCGACGAAGCACACCCGCTCGCCGGCGAGCTGCCGGGCGGACGCGACGATCATCATCTCGGTCGCGGAGTAGCCGGACTCCACCTTCGGGGCCGGGGAACTCACGAGTACTTCCCGTAGTTGACGGGGTCCGACCAGGCCTCACCGGGCGCGAGTCGGGCCCACCTTTCCGCCCCGACCTTCTCGACGTACTCCGCGTGCGATTCGAGGCCGCGAACCCACTCGTCGAGCCACGCTTCCAGCCGGTCCGCGTCCCGCGCGATCCCGTCCCAGTCGAGATAGAAGCGGTTGTCCCGGTCGTAGTAGCCCTGGGCGTACGACGGGTGGCACCCCTTCGGTTCCTCGACCACGGCGTCGACGATCAGGCCGGGGATGACGGTACGGTTCGGGTCGCGACGGATGACCTCCTCGTCCACCACCTCCTCACACACCACGATCACGCGATCGGCGGCGAACGCCGCCTCCTTCTGGCACCCGAGGAGTCCCCAGATTTGCGCGTCGCCGCGAGCGTCCGCGCGCTGGGCGTGCACGATGGCCACGTCGGGATTCAGCGGCGGGACCGCGTAGACAGAGCCGTCCCCGTACGGCGAATCGATCGGGACGATCCGTGGGTTCGCGACCGGAAGATCGCTCTCCGAGTAGCTTCGAAGCGGAAAGAAGGGCAGCCGGGACGCGCCGGCCGTGTAACGGCAGACCATCCCAAAGTGGCTGTACTCCTCGAGCTCCAGAGGTGCCGGGTCGGCGCGCTCGACGCGGCGCCGGATGGCGTGCAGCGACCCCACCCCGGGGTTTCCGAGCCACGAGAACACCAGCTTGGCCGCCACGCCGGCGCCCACCATCTGGTCGTAGACGACGTCGGGGGTCAGCCGGCATAGGGTCAGGTCTCGCTTGCGCTGGCGGATGATCTCGTGGCCGGCGGCGAAGCAGATCAGGTGGGTGAAGCCTTCGATCGCCACCGCGTCGCCGTCGCGCACCAGGTCCGCGATCGCATGCTGCATGGTCGTCACCTTGCCGGAGGAACGCTCCGTCACTCCGTGGGCCCCGGCTCCACGCAGAACTCATGACCCTCAGGGTCCTGCATCACGACGATGTCCTCGTATCGCGCGACCACTGCGGCGCCAAGCTCCTGGAGGCGGTCGACCTCCTCCTCCATGGTCGAGAGCGACCGAAGATCGAGGTGGACGCGGTCGGGTGCCGCCTTCGGCCCACGCCTGCCACGGAACCACATGTTCGGACCGCCCCAGCCCGGCGCCTCGACGTGGGCCCGCTCGGGCGTGGACTCCTCGTCCACGTCGCTGCCCAGGGCCGCCGCCCAGAACCGGGCGATCGAGAGCGCGTCCTCGCAGTCGAACGTCACGTTCTTGACGAAGGAGGTCAAGGGGGGACCTCAGGCTCCTTCGGGCAGGCCGGCGACCTCGTCGCACGCCTCACCGAACAACCGAAGGCCGGAGCGCGCCTGCTCGGCGTTGATCACCAGGGGGGGCGAGATGCGGATCGTCGCGTCGCCCGCCCGCAGGGTGAGCAGCCCCCGCGAGAAACACGCTTCCTCAACCGCGTCGGCGACCGTCGGGGACCGGAACTCCACCCCGATCATGAGCCCGAAGCCTCGGACGTCGACGATCAGGTCGCCCTCTGCTTCGAGGCGTCGCAGGCCCTCCAGCAGTCCCGAACCGACCTGTTCCGCATTCGCCGCAAGCTCTTTCTCGATCAAATCGATGGTGGCGAGCGCCGCGGCACACGACACGGGGTTGCCGCCGTACGTCGATCCGTGCGCTCCGACCTCCCACGTCATCAGCTCGGCACGCGCGATCATCGCGCCCAGCGGCATGCCGCTCGCGATGCCCTTGCCGGCGAGGAGGATGTCGGGCTCGATCCCGTCGCGCTCGATCGCCCACATCATGCCCGTTCGACCCATCCCCGACTGAATCTCGTCGGCGACGAAGAGGATTCCGTGCTCGGTGCACAGGTCCCGAAGCTCTCGGAGCCACCCCTCCGGGGGGACCACGTAGCCGCCCTCCCCCTGGATGGGCTCGACGACCACCGCCGCGATCTCCTCCGGCTTGACGAGGCGCCGGAAGATGAGATCCCTCATGTGGTCGAGGTCGCCGAAGGGCGCGTGCAGGACTCCTGGCAGCAGGGGGCCGAAGCCCGTGTGGTACTTGGCGTTCGAGGCCGTCAGGGTCACGCTTCCGTAGGACCGTCCGTGGAAGGCGCCGAAGAAGGCGAGCAGGTACTGCCGCCCCGTGACGCGGCGGGCGAGCTTGAGGGCCGCCTCCACCGCCTCCGTGCCCGAGTTCGTCAGGAAGCTTCGCGTCGGGCCGGACATCGGGGAGATGTCGTCCAGCCGCTCGCACAGCTCGACGTAGATCGGTAGGTAGAAGTCCGACGCCGAGTAGTGCAGAAGCATCCGCGCCTGCCGCTCGATGGCCTCCACCACCTGCGGATGAGCATGTCCGGTGGAGCACACCGCGATGCCCGCGTTGAAGTCGAGAAAGACGTTGCCGTCCACGTCCTCGAGGACCGTGCCGGCTCCCCGCGCCGGAGCGAACCGGTATGCCCTGGGCAGCGACGGGCTCGTGACCTTCGCATCGGCCTCGACGAGCGCTCGCGCCCGCGGACCCGGGATCTCGGTGACCAGGCGGGGCTCGGTGAACGCGCGAAGCTCTTCGAAGGTCGGCGCCCCCGCCCCTCGCAGCCGCTCCGCAGGGTCGGCCGACCGGTCCGTCAGGTCCTGTTCCACTTCCACGGCGGCCGGCCTAGTCCTCGATGACGGTCTGGCTCTGCTCGCGAAGGTACTGCTGCACATAGTGGAGCCCGCCCCCGGCCTTGCCGCTGGTGCCGGATCCCTTCCAGCCACCGAACGGCTGCATGCCGGGCCACGCCCCGGTCGTCGCGCCGGCCCGGCGGTTCACGTACACGACGCCCGCCTCGATCCCCTCCAGGAAGCGTTCGATCTCCCCACGGTCCTCGGAGAAGAAGCCGGCCGTGAGGCCGTACTCCGTCTCGTTGGCGAGCTTCAGCGCGTCGTCCAGGGAATCGACCGGCGCGACCGCGACGAAGGGGACGAACAGCTCCTCCTTCCACACCCGATGATCCACCGGCACCTCGACGATCGTGGGCCGGACGAAAAGCCCACGTTCGAGGTCTCCCTCCACGATCCGTTCGCCGCCCAGGAGCACCTCGCCGCCCGCGGCTCTAACGTCCTCGACGGCCTTCTCGAACGTCTCGACGGCCTGCTCGTTGATGACCGGGCCGGTGTAGGTCTCCTTCTGCAGGGGGTCGCCGACCTTGAGCTGCGAGGTCTTCTCCACGAGGCGCCGCTTGAACTCCTCGTAGACCGGTCGCTGCACGTACACGCGGGAACACGCGGAGCACTTCTGCCCGCTGAAGCCGAACGCCGAGCGCATGACGCCTTCGGCGGCCTTGTCGAGGTCAGCCTTCGCCGACACGATCGCCGGGTTCTTGCCGCCCATCTCGCAGATCGCGGGCTTCGGGTACTCCTTCGCGAAGTTCCTGTAGATCTGCATGCCGACCGTGTACGAGCCGGTGAACGTGATTCCGTCGACGTCGGGGTTCGTGTAGATCTCGTCTCCGACCGTTCTCCCCGGACCGGTGAGGACGTGCAGGGCGCCCGCCGGCACGCCTCCGTCGGTGAGCGCCTCGTACAGCTTCAGCCCGGTGAAGTAGCCCTGGTGGGAGGGCTTCAGGACCACCGTGTTGCCGGCAACGAGCGCACCGCCCGCGGGACCTCCGGCGAGCGCCATGGGGAAGTTGAAGGGGCTGATGACCCCCCACACCCCGTAGGGACGCAGAACGCTGCGGTTGCTCTCCTTCTCCGACAGGGCTCCCATCTGGAACGAGAACCCCTGGTGGTCCTCCACCTGCTTGCAGTAGTAACGGATGAGATCGGCGGTCTCCTCGACGTCCCCCAGGGCCTCCAGCCGGCTCTTGCCGACCTCGATGGCCATCAGGGCGGCGAGCTCGTACACGCGATCGGAGATGACGTCGGCCGCCTGGCGCATGATCTTGACGCGCTCCTGCCACGGGAGGCCCGACCACTGCGGCGAGAAGCTCTTCGCGGCCGCGATGGCGTCCTTGGCGTCTTGCCGGGAGGCCCTGGCGAACTCACCGATGACGATGTCCCGGTCGATAGGGGACCGCTCCTCGTCATAGCCCTCGCCCTCGCGCGCCTCTCCGTTCACGTAGAACGGATGCCGCTTCCCCAGCCAGGACTTCGCCGTCTCGACGCCCCGCTCGTATGACTGGTGCAGCTGCTCGTTGTCCGCCGACATGGTGGCGTAGGTGATCCGAAATCCCGTCCGTGCCATGGTGTGCACCTCCTGAACCGACGTGCCTCCAAGGTCCGGCGATATCCACCCCGCCGGGCCGGAAAGCGCTGCACCTCATCCTAGTATCCGCCCGGTGAGGTGGCACGGTTGGGAGAATGTGCCCCATGCCGAAGGTGACGGGCAAGCGGTGACCGGGCGCGCCGACACCGTGCTGCGCGGTGGAACCGTGTGGACCGGCGCGGTGTCCGATCCGGACGCGCAGGCCATGGCGGTGCAAGGCGGATCGATCGTCTCCGTGGGCCGCGACGAGGACATGCGGGAGATGGCGGGGCGGCACACCCGCGTTATCGACCTGGCCGGGCGAACGGTCCTCCCCGGCTTTCAGGACGCCCACGTTCACCCCCCGTGGGGCGGCCTGTACGCGAGCCAGTGCGACCTTCACGGCGTCGATCCTCGGGAATACGCCTCGATCATCCGCCGGTACGCCGCGGAGCACCCGGACGCGTCCTGGGTCCGCGGCGGTGGTTGGAGCATGGCGGCCTTTCCCGGAGGAACGCCCACCCGGCAGGCCCTGGACGCGCTCGTCCCGGACCGCCCCGCTTACCTGACGAACCGGGACGGCCACGGCGCCTGGGTCAACACCCGGGCTCTCGAGCTCGCCGGCCTAACGCGCGACACGCCGGACGCTCCGGACGGCCGGATCGAGCGGGGGTGGGGTGGCGAGCCGTCGGGGACGCTGCACGAGGGCGCCATGGACCTCGTGGAGTCGCTGCTCCCCGAGCCGACGCCGGCGGAGTGGCTGGAGGCCGTCCGCCGGGCGCAGACGTACCTGCACTCGCTCGGGATCACTTCTTGGCAGGACGCGATCGTCACCGCCGAGACGCTCGCGGCCTACCGGACGCTCGGGGAGCGGGGAGAGCTGACGGCTCGGGTGGTGGGAGCCCTCTGGTGGGACCGCCACCGGGGGGAGGACCAGGTCGAGGAGCTGATCGAGCTGCGCAGCCGGGGAACGGTGGGCCGACTTCGGTGCGGCTCGGTGAAGATCATGCTGGACGGCGTCTGCGAGAACTTCACTGCCTCCATGCTGGAGCCGTACCTGGGAGACGAGGGGCGCCCGACCGGCAACCGGGGCATGCCGATGCTCGATCCCTCAGCGCTGCGCCGGGCCGTCGTCCGGCTGGACCGGGAGGGGTTCCAGGTCCACGTCCATGCCATAGGCGACCGTGCGATCCGGGATGCCCTCGACGCCTTCGAGGCCGCGCGGGACCGGAACGGCGCCGGCGAAGGGCGGCATCACATCGCGCACATCCAGGTCGTTCACCCTCGCGACGTTCCCCGCTTCTCGGCGCTCGGCGTGGTGGCGAACGCGCAGCCGTTCTGGGCGTGCCTGGAGGAGTACCAGCGGGACCTGACGATCCCCTTCCTCGGGCCTGAGCGCTCGTCCTGGCAATATCCGTTCGCAAGCCTGGTGCGCTCGGGCGCGAGTCTCGCGTTCGGAAGCGACTGGACCGTCAGCACGCCGAACCCGCTGCTGCAGATCGAGGTCGCGATGACCCGGGTGTCTCCGGAGGACCGAAGCGCCGAGCCGTTCCTACCACATGAGCGGCTGGACCTCCCAACGTCGCTCAGCGCCTTTACGGCCGGTTCCGCATTCGTCAACCATCTTGACCATCTGACGGGAACCATCGAGCCGGGAAAGGCGGCCGACCTCGTGGTGCTGGACCGCGACCTCTTCGCAACAGACGCTGGACCAATCGGCGACGCCCGGGTGCTCCTAACGATGGTTCAGGGTGAGCCCGTCTACGCGGACTCAGAGCTCGAGTGAATGGCCTTGCCGGAGATTCACTCTCCGTGGCGGTAGTACTCGAACGCAGACATCGGTCGCTCGTAGTCCAACCGCCATTCTGCCTCTTCAGGAGGAACCTTGCCGAGCGCCCGCGCCATCTCCCTGACGTGAGCGGCAACCGAACCGCAGCAGGAGCCAATGTAGTTCACGCCCATGCCGCGAGCCTCCACCGCATACCGCGCCATCGTCTGGCGGTCGAGCTGCAGGGGCTCGAGCGCGAAAGGGAACTCGGGGAGCGCCGTAAAGTCCGGCTGCCCGGCGGGGGTCCGGTAGGCGACGGGTTGACACGCGACGAACCCGTCCACGGCATCGCGCATCTCCCGCACTAGCGGCAGCGTCCCCTCGGGATTCCGCAGGCAATTGACCCCCACGACGTCCACGCCCGCATCGGTGAGCTTGCGGGCGCAGCCCGCCGGGGAGTCGCCCTCGTACGAGCGTGGGTCCTTCTCGAAGGACATGGTGATGACGACCGGCAGTCCGGTCTTGAGGGCGCGCTCGGCCGCCAGAAGCGCTTCTCCCATCCAGGTGAAGGTCTCGCCGATAACCATGTCGATGCCGGCCTCCATCTGGACCTCGAGCTGGCGATCGAACAGCGCTCGCACGCGATCGGCCGAGGCTGAGTCCGCGGGGTCGTAGGCCCACGTGAGGCTGAGGTTTCCGGCCACCAGGACGTCCCCTTCGTTGGCCACCGAGCGGGCGACGCCCACCGCCGCCCGGTTGAGCTCGTCCACCTTCCCGGCCAGGCCGACCGTCGCGAGCTTGTCCTCGCTCGCGTAGAACGTCAGCGCCTGCAGGACCTCGGCGCCGGCCAGGAGGAACTCTCGGTGGAGCTGTGCGAGGGCCTCGGGGTGCGTCAGGCTGACCTCTGGGGTGAAGGGCCCCGCCCGGACATAGCCGCGCTTCTCCAACTCCAACAGGTAGCCGCCGTCGCCGAGGACGACGCCCTCCTCGAGTCGTTCGATCAGGCCTCTCGGCAAACTTCCCTCCTCCAAGCCCCGATGATTTCAGTGCGCTTTCGCGGGGGCAACCACGCCCTGGTTCGCCTCACGTCAGGAAGTGCTTCGGCGGGTCCTTCATGGTGAGGACCGGCCGGTCGATGCGAAAGCCCTCGAGGTCCGTGTCGGTGACGCCGTCCAGGGTCAGCTCGCTCAGGATCCTCCCGAACAGCGAGGCGAACTTGAACCCATGCGCGGCGCCCAGGGCGACGAGCACGCCCGGATGGCCGGGGACGGCGTCGAGCACGAGGTCCCGGTCGGGCGTCAGGGTGTACAGGCACGTCTTCGTCGTGATGACCGGCCCCAGCGCGCCCGGCAGATGGCGCTCCAGGAATCGCGACAGCCGCCGCAAGGCGCGGCCATCGCTCTCGAAGGTTCTCGACGCCGGAGTCGTCTCCCGGCCCCCAACGTCCTGGGCCGCCTTGGGGCCTGCCTCGCCGAAACACGGAAACCCATAGAAGCTCGGATCGTCCATCCAGATCCAGATCGGAAACCGGTCCGGCATGAACGCCCCGGCGTCTCGAGCCGCGAAGTAGGTCACCTGCTCCTGGGTGATGGTGAGTGGAAGCTTCCGGCCTAGTGGCTTTAGAAGGCGGTTCGTCCATGCGTCGCCCGCGATCACGACTCGACGGCATCGGTATGCCGCGTCCTCCGTGGCGACCTCCACCTCGCCGGCGACGGATCGCACCGACAGGACGGGGGACCGGTCTCGAAGGACCGCGCCGTGTTCAAGTGCCAGTCGGCGATGCGCCTCGTTGCATTTCGTCGCCGCGGCGATGCCTGCGTCGGCCTGAAAGACGCCCTCGACGCCATCCTCGAGCCGGAAGGCAGGCCACCGGCGCATGATCTCGCTCGCGTCCAGTTCCTCGAACGGGACGCCGCACGCACGCATGCTCCTCGTGTAGTCCGTCTTCGGGATCGCGGCGTCGGGCGGCCACAGGTCGAGGCCGCCGGTCCGGAGGATGAGCGGCTCGCCCGCCTCGGCTTCCAGCACCCGCCATGCCTCGTAAGCCTCCCCTGCCAGCCGAACGTAGCCAGGTGTGTGATATGAGCGCCGGATGATCCGCGAATGATCCTCGGAGGCACCGCGATGATGCCCCATCTCGAACTGCTCCAGGCCCAGCACCGAGCCGCCCGCACGCCGCGCAAGCCAGTACGCGGCGCCGCTTCCGATGCCGCCGAGCCCGACGACGACGTACTCGTACTCCGAGTTCACTGGAGTGGCCCGCGCTCCGACATGAGCGCCGTAGTCTAGGCAGCCATGCCGGAGGTACACGCCTGGATTTCGCTCTCCGACGGCGTTCGGCTAGCGGTGACCCTGTACTTGCCGGAGACGAAGCCGCCATGGCCGGTCATCCTGGAGGCCCTTCCGTACCGCAAGGACGACCTGACGGCCTCCTACGCGCCGGAGTACCGCCGGCTGTGCGATGAAGGGAACTATGCGGTCGCCAGGGTGGATCTCCGGGGGACCGGCTCCTCCGAAGGACTGGCCATCGACGAGTACCCCGCGCAGGAGCAGCGAGATCTGTGCGAGGTCGTCGCCTGGCTGGCCCGTCGGGAGTGGTCGAGCGGCGCGGTTGGGATGTACGGCAGTTCGTACTCGGGGTTCAACTCGCTACAGGTGGCCGTGGAGCGGCCACCCGAGCTCAAGAGCATCATCGCGATCTACGCGACGGACGACCGGTACACGGACGACGTCCACTACTACGGAGGCGCCCGGCGGGCGCTCGACCTGATCGACTACCCGCTCTACATGGTGGCGATGAACGCCCTGCCCCCCGTGCCCCCGGTCTTCGGCGCTGGTTGGCGATCGGCATGGCGCGAGCGAGTGGAGCGGCTCGAGCCGTGGCTCCTTCGCTGGATGGAGGAACAGATCGATGGGCCGTACTGGCGCCACGGTTCCCTCCGGCCGGGCTACGACCGCATCGAGTGCCCGACCATGATCGTCGGCGGGTGGGCGGACGGCTATCGGAACGCGACGCTGCGGACCTTCGCGGCATTGAAGGTACCCAAGCGGTTGCTCCTCGGACCGTGGAGTCACGCCTCGGCGGAGTCCTCAATGCCGGGCCCCAGGATCGACCTGGTGCCGGAGATGCTGCGGTGGTTCGACAGATGGCTCCGAGGATCCGCGAACGGTACCGACGATCGCCTACCGATCGAGGTCTTCGTCCGTCGCTCAACGCGCCCGGCGCCGGACCTCGACACCGTTGCGGGCGAGTGGCGGTTCGAGGTGGGGTGGCCGCTCGATCGGATACGCGAGCGCTCGCTTCCCCTGGACAGCGCGTCGGGCCGCCGCGACCACGATGTCCTCGAGGTCCGTCCCGACGTGGGCGTCGCCGCACCCATGTGGTGCGCCGGCCATCTCCCCTTCGGTCAGAACCTGGACCAGCGCCGCGACGAGGCGTACTCGCTGGTCTACGAGTGGCCCGTCGGGACCGAGGGGCTGGAGATCCTCGGGTACCCGCGCCTGCAGGTGCGCGTTCGCTCGTCCGCCCCGGTCGCCTTCCTCTCGGCGAAGCTCTGCGACGTCTTCGAGGACGGGACGTCCGCGCTCGTGAGCCGGGGGTTCTCGAACCTCACGCACCGAAACTCCCACGCGGATCCCGAACCACTAGTTCCCGGGGAGCCCATCGACGTGTCGTTGGAGCTCGACGCCACGTCGTGGGTCTTCGAGCCGGGGCATCGCATCCGGCTGGACCTCGCCGGGACGGACTGGCCGAACCTGTGGCCGCCGCCGGAGCCCCTCACGCTCAACATCGACACCGAAGGATCGCGGCTCGCCCTGCCGGTGGTGTCGGGGCAACCGCCCATTGACGACAGGCCGGCCTACCAACCGTCGCGGTCCGGCCCCTCTGAAGCCGATCGGCGGGAGGCCGAAACTACCCAGGGAGACGCGACCGGGGCCCGTGGGGCGAGCGACGAGGCCGACCGACCGGGGTGGCGGATCGAACACGATGTCCTTGGTCGCGAGACCCGCGTGGTCATGGAGGCCGGGTCGAAGACGGATCACGGCGGCGGCGCGACGTCCACCGAGCGATACGAGGGCACGGCCGGCGTGTCCACCGAGGACCCCGGCCGGGCCTGGGTGAGGGGTCGATCGGCCTTCACGCTGTCGTGGCCGGAAGCCCGCGTCTCGACAGAGGCGCGGCTCTCCGTGGAGAGCGATGCGAGGGAATGGCGGGTGAACCTGGAGCTGGACGTGACCGAGGACGGCGAGCCGAAATGGTCCCGCCAGTGGAGGCGCACCATACTCCGTCGCTTCGCCTAGACCCTTTACCGGCGTCGGAGGGTCATGCGAGGTGGCAGGCGACGAAGTGGGCGGGCCGGATCTCGCGGAGTAGCGGCACCTCGGTTCGGTTTCGCTCCTCCATCCCCAGCTCCGCGGCGCGTCCCGATTGCACCTCCGGACACCGCGGGTGGAAGCGGCAGCCCGGCGGGATCCGCGTCGGGTCGGGTGGCTCCCCGAGCAGGATGCTCCTCCCCGAGAGGTCGCCGCCCGCCTCGGGGAGGACCTGGAGCAGCGCCTTGGTGTACGGATGGAGTGGCCGCGTCAGGACGTCCTCCGCGGGCCCGACCTCGACGATCCTTCCCAGGTACATAACGGCAACGCGGTCGGCCACCGTCCAAGCGAGACCGAGGTCGTGCGTGACGATGAGCAGCGAGAGCCCGAAGCGGTCGCGGAGCTTCAGAAGCAGTGCCAGGATCTCCCCCCTGACGGATGCGTCCAGGTTCGACACCGGCTCGTCGGCCACGATCATCTCGGGCTCGAGTGCGAGCGCCCCGGCGATGACCACGCGCTGGCGCTGTCCGCCCGAGACCTCGTGGGGATACAGCAGGAAGAATCGCTCCGGCGGCCGAAGGCCGGCGTCCGCGAGCGCCTTCGAGACGAGCACGTCCTCCTCGCCGGAAACCTTATGGATGCGAAGCCCCTCGGCCACCGACTCGTAGATCGTCTGCCGGGGATTGAGCGCTCCCGTAGGGTCCTGGAAGACCATCTGCACCTTGCGCCGGAACTCCCGAAGGTCGCGGTGCCGCAGGGGCCGGCCGGCGTAGCGGATCTCCCCGGAGGCCGGCTTCACCAGCCCCATGATCGCGCGGGCCAGCGTCGTCTTGCCGCAGCCCGACTCGCCGGCCAGCGCCACGATCTCGCCTCGAGCGACTTCCAGATCGACGCCGTCCACCGCCCGTGCCGTCGTCGCCGATCGACCGAGAAGCCCGGCGCCCAGGCCCTGCCGCCCCGAGAAGGAGACGTGGAGGTCCCGCACCTCCAGCACCGGCCCCCCATCGCCGCGGCCCTCTCCCGTCGCGCTCACGCGCGAGCCCCCTCTGGATTCAGCTTCGAGTCCAGGAGCAGGCAGGCGGCGAACCCGCCGTGTACCGCCGGATACATCGGGGGATCGGTGTCCGGACACGGCTCGAAGGCTCGGGGGCACCGTGGATGGAAGGGGCAGCCGGTCGGCAGGCGCTGCGGGTCGGGAGGGTCCCCCGGGAGCCCGCCGGGAGCCCGCCGGTACTCCGGATCGCCGATGCGCGGAAACGATCCCGAGAGGCCCCACGAGTAGGGGTGCGCCGGCCGTTCGAAGATCGCCTCGGCGGGGCCCTCCTCGACGATGCGCCCGGCGTACATGACCGCGATGCGATCGCAGAGCTCCACCAGTACCGAGAGATCGTGCGTGATGAAGATGAGACCCAGCTTGAGCTCTCGCTGGAGTTCCTTGAGCAGTGACAGCACCTGGGCCTGGACCATGACGTCCAGGGCAGTCGTGGGCTCGTCGGCGATGAGGAGCTTCGGGTCGCAGGCGAGGGCCATGGCGATCATCGCCCGCTGGCGCTGTCCCCCCGAGAGCTCGTGCGGATAGTCGCGGGCGCGCCTAGCCGGAAGGCCCACCCGTTCGAGCAGCTCCCCGACCTGCGCCTGTCCCTGGCGATCGTTCGTCCCCGGCCGATGGAGCCGGACTGCCTCCACGATCTGGTCCCCGACCCGCTGGACGGGGTTCATGGAATGCATCGCCCCCTGGAACACGATGGACGCCTCGTCCCACCGCACGGCCCGCAGCCGGCCGAACTTCATCGTGAGGACGTCCTCGCCGTTCAGTAGCACCTGGCCGGTCACCCTCGCGTCCGGCGGCAGGAGCCGCAGCAGGGCGTGGGCGATGGTCGACTTGCCGCACCCGGACTCGCCGGCCAGCCCGAGGATCTCGCCCTCCGCGACGTCGAACGTCACTCCTCGCACTGCCGGGACGGGCCCGGCCTGACTCGGATACTCGACGCTCAGGTCGCGAACGGAGAGGAGGCTCCCCACGGATGCCTGCACCCGCTCTTCGGCCGCGATCATCGTCGCCGCAGCCTGGGGTTCAGGATCTCGTCGAGGGCGTAGCCGCACATCGTGAACGCCAGGACGACCAGCACGATGGCGACCCCGGGGGGAAGGAGCCACCACCAGGCGCCGCGCGAGGCCGCACCGCCGTTGAAGGCGAACTCGAGGATCGTTCCCCAGGAGATCCGCAGCGGGTCCCCGAGGCCGAGGAACGAGAGCGTGGTCTCGGAGAGGATGGCGATGGCGACCACCAGGATGGTGTTCGCGAAGATCAGGGGGAAGACGTTCGGCAGGATGTGACGGGTGATCAGGTGCCAGTCGCCCGCGCCGAGCGCGCGTGCCCGTTCCACATACGGCCGCTCCTTCACCGAGAGGGTCTGGGCGCGAACCAGCCGGGCGGTCCCCGGCCACGACGTGATCCCGATGACGAGGATGATGTTGAACAGCGACCGGCCGAGGATCGACGCCAGCACGATGGCGAGCGGCAGGAACGGGATCACCAGGAACCAGTCGGTGAAGCGCATCATGGCCGTCTCGCGCCAGCCGCCGTAGTACCCGGCCGCGATGCCGATGACGGCGCCGATGACCATCGAGAGGGCCGTGGCGAAGAAGCCCACCATCAGCGAGATGCGCGAGCCCCAGATCGTGAGGGTGAGCACCGAACGGCCGAGGTCGTCGGTGCCCATCGGGTAGTCCAGGCTGGGAGGGTCGAGCACGCCTCCGGTGGCGCCCACCGGGCTGAGCCCGCGGCTGTCGGCCAGGAGCGGAGCGGCGAGGGCCACGATCAGGAAGAACCCCAGGATGATGAGCCCCGCCATCCCCATCCCGCTCCGCCGGTAGGTTCGCCAGGTCCGGGAGATAGCCCGCCGCCGGCGGGCACGGGCGATGGCCCGCGGACTGCGAGGAGGCTCGGCCGGAGGCGGAAGGTCCTCCACCACCGGGGGAGCGGTGCCGACTGGGTCGATCGGCGGCGTCTGCACTCAGGCCACCCGCACGCGAGGATCCAGGTATCCGTAGATGAGATCGGCGATCAGGTTCGCGACGATGACGGCCACGCTGAACAGCAGGAAGAGCCCCTGAAGGAGCGGGTAGTCGGGGGCCTGCAGCGCTTCGACGGTCAGCAGGCCGAGGCCGGGCCACGAGAAGACCGTCTCGACCGTGATCGCCCCCGAGACGACGAACCCCAGGTTGAGCGCGACGAGCGTCACCGTGGGGAGCAGAGCGTTCGGCACGGCATGGCGGCGGAGCACCTGCGCCTCGCGAAGCCCCTTGGCCCGGGCCGTGACGATGTAGTCGTCGCCCATCACGTCGAGGAGCGAGGACCGCATGATGAGGGCGTACTCGCCGAGAAGAGCGAGGATCAGCGTGAGGGCGGGCAGGAACAGGTGCCTGCCCACGTCGAGCAGGTGCGCGATGCCCGAAGCGGGCCCCCCGGGCGTTCGAATGTTTCCTAACGGGAAAAGCTCCAGCCCCGAGGTCGAGGCGAACAGGATCAGCAGGATCATGCCCAGCCAGAACTCCGGCATCGCGTAGGTCACCAGCGAGAAGCCCAGCGAGCCCATGTCGAAGCCGCTCCCGCGCCGCCAGGCCCCATAGATGCCGATAAGAAGTCCGATCACGGTCGAGCCGATCGTGGCGACGCCCACCAGCAGGACCGTCGGCCAGATGCGCCCCTGGATCACCTCACCGACCGGCCGGCGGAACTTGAAGGAGATCCCGAAGTTCGCCCGGAGGGTGTCCCCGGCGTAGTTCACGAACTGCTGGGGAAGCGGGTCCTTCAGCCCGAAGTCGCGTTCGAGCTCGCGAACCGCCTCCACCGGGAGGCGTCGCTGGCGCGCGAGGATCTGAGCCGGGTTCCCCGGCAGGATGCGGAACAGGAAGAAGTTGAAGACGAGGACGAAGGCCAGGGTGAAGAGCGCCTGCACCACCTTAGCGGTCAGGTAGCGGCGCGCCCCCACCCGGCCTCCCGTCCGTCGCCTCGAGAACCGGTCAGGCCCGATCCTCCTCGCCCTTGCGACGGCGGATCAGAAGCGCGACGGCTACGAGCAGGAGGGGCCCGGCCACCAGGCCGACCCAGACCCACGTGAAGGCGCTCCCGCCTTCTTCCTCATCGGCCGCCGCGCCCTTCGTGACGGGGCGCAGGTTCACGAACGTGTAGTTCCCGTACCCGCTCAGGAGATCCCCGTCGGGCTCCGGCTGGTTGAGGAAGCCGGTCCAGCGGTCGCTTCGATACGCCTGGAGGTTGGCGTCGTAGTAGAGCACGATGTACGGAGCGTCCTCGTAGACCTTCTTCTGCATCTCGAAGATGACCTGCGCGCGCTCCGCGACGTCGGCGACCGTCTTCTGCTCCTGGTACATCCGGTCGTACTCCTCGTCGCAGTAGAAGCTGTCGCTCCAGATCCCGTCGGGGGGACGCTGCCCGCAGGTGAAGATCGAGAGGATGAAATCCGGGTCGGGGTCCGGGAACCAGCCCCAGTGGAACATGTCGTACTTGCCCTCGAAGATGGCGTCGGTCAGGGTCGTGTCGTCCAGCGCCTCCACCTCCGTGGCGATCCCGATCTGGTTGAACCAATCCTGGACGAACTGGCTCGTCTGGACGGTGGAGTTGTTCTCGCTGCGGACGAAGTAGCGGAACCTCAGCGGCTCTCCGCCGTCCGGCATCTCTCGAACATCGTCCCCGTCGGTGTCCTCGTAGCCCGCCTCGTCGAGGATCCGGTTCGCCTCCTCGAGGTCGAACTGGAACAGATCCTCCTCGGCCGGCTCGTAGTGATACGCGGCGGAGAAGGGCGGCACGATCGTCGTCCCGATCGTGCCGTAGCCCTGCAGGACCCGGTCCAGGATGACCTGTTTGTCGACGGCGTGGGCCATGGCCTGGCGCACCCGCACGTCGAGCAGCGCCGGGTGGCCGTCGGCATCGGGGATCGTGTCGTTCGCCCCGACGTTGAACCCGATCTCGTCGAAGCTCGGGATGTTCGCCTCGTGTGTAGTGATGCCGGTCGTTTCCTTCAGCGAGTTGAACGGATTGGCGTTCAGCGAATCGGCGAAGTCGACCTCTCCGGCCCGGAGCGCCTGGACGAGCGCGTCCTCGTTGTTGAAGATCCGGTACACGAACTCATCGATCCGTGGCGCGCCGCCCCAGTACTCCGGCACCGATTCCATCCGGTAGAACTGGCCCTTCTCCCACTCGACCACCTTGAACGGACCGCTCCCGACCGGAGGGTTGTTCTCGAACGTCCCCGCCTCCTCCGTGGAGATGTCCTTCCAGATGTGCTCCGGGAGGATGAAGACGAGGGCCGTCAAGAGCTGGAGCGTCGGCTCCTTGGTGGTGATGACCACGGTCTGGTCGTCGGGCACCTCGATGGTGTCGATCAGTGAGATGTAGTCGATGAAGGACCCTTGCTCCTCCTCGAGGATGCGGTTGTAGGTGTACTCCACGTCGTGCGCGGTCACCGGCTGCCCGTCGTGCCATGTCGCGTCGTCGCGGATCTGGAAGGTCCAGGTCAGGCCGTCGTCGCTCTGATCCCAGGACTCGGCCAGTCCGGGGGAGGGGCTCAGATCCTCCTGGCTCAGGTTCACCAGGAAGTCGTAGGTCAGGAAGAAGATCTGGAAGGCCGGAGCCTCCACGGCGACGAACGGGTTCATGGAGTCCAGGTCGTTGTCGTCGCCAATGGTGAAGGTGAGCTTGCCAGCGGCCGAGCCGCTCGGTGAGGGCGTTTGGGCGGCGGCACCACCGAACGTGAGCCCGGCGATCGTCGCTGCAGCCGCTCCCGCCGCCACCAGGCTTCTCCATCTGCTCATCTCCATCTCCCTCCTCGACCGCGTGGTGACGGCCGGATCGTCCTCGTCCTCTCTACCGTGTTACGAGGTCGCCTCCCCCGGACGACGGCGTTCGCCGAGGGGCTTCTCCTTCAGCTCTCGGACGTAGTGGAGGCACTCGGCCACGGCGGCGTCGAGGAGGATCTTGCCCTTTCCGGCCGTCGCCTTCGTCGGATCCCCCTGGACCCCCGTCGCACTGAAGGAGGACCACCACGGCATCAGCTTGAGGGAGCCGTCGGTCCAGTCGAGCCAGGCGTGATCGCCCTCGGGGTAGGACCGCTCGTCCACGGCCAGGTCCATCGCCACGGCGTCCGGGTCGATCGCCAGGTAGATGGATGTCTCGAGCTCGCAGGCGTGGGCGAGCCCGCCGCGATCAGACTCCCTTGTCTCCGCGATCACGGCCGCGGCCTCCGGGCTCGACAGATAGAAGGCGGCCGCAGCCAGCACGTCGGATCGCTCAACCATCACGAGCCTGGCGGCCATCTCCACGAGGTTCTGGTTCGATCCATGCCCATTGAAGTAGAGGATCCGGCGGAAACCGTGGTGCGCCAGCGACAGTCCCACGTCCGTGCAGTAGCGCGTGAACGTGTCCCAGGCGATGGTGATGGCGCCCGGGAAGTCCATGTGGTGCGGCGAGTATCCGTGGGGGATCGCGGGCAGGAGGATGACGTCCTCGGGCGCGTCCTCGGCCGCGAGCCGGCAGATCTCCGAGACGATCCGCAGGTCCGCGTCGATGGGCAGGTGCGGGCCGTGGTCCTCGAGCGTCGCGACGGGGATCAGCGCGACGCGGTCCTCGCCCGCAGCCCGGCGAACCTCGGGCCAGGTCAGCCGCTCGTATCGAAGCGGCCTAGACCACACGCGCGACACCCGGGAACGACACGTCGAGCGCATCGTAGGACGGGAAGCCGGCCTCGGCCAGCGGGTCGGGGGCGATCGCCGGTGGCCTTTTGGCCCAAACGGACAACGATCTAGAACCGCGGCAGGGCCACCTCCGCCAGCCGATACATCTGCGACGGCCGCCCCGGGGGCACGGGGTCGTCGCCGAGGATCAGAACCGTCAGCACGACGTTGCTTCGGAGGACCGTCAGCGCGGTTTCCCCATCCGAGAGGGCGGCATCCCCCGGTCCGGTGACGGGCGCGAGCGAGTCCCTCGGCTGCGTGCCGGCGCCGATGAGCGCAAGGGCCCGCTCCGCCTGCTCCTCGTCCAGGAACCGGAGCGCGTAGACGTAGACCTCACCGCCTTCCCCGTCCACGAACCCACAGATCGCGAAGTTCTGTACCTCCACGCTGAGCGTCCCCGCGTGCCGGCCGATAGCGCGGACGGCGTTGATCGTCGGGCCGGTTCCGGGCCGCACGTCCAGTCCGGTGATCGAACGGACCTCCGTGGTCGTGGCGAGGCCCCCGCAGGGCTCGATCGGCGGGGGGGTGGTCGAGCGAGGGGAGGAGGGTGTAGTCGGGAACGACCCGGAGCCGCCCCCCGCGGAACACGAGGCCAGGAGCACAAGGCAGCCGTTGGTCAGAATGACCACTGTCCGCACACGCACGGTGCGGATCATGACATCGCCTCGTGAGAACATTGCCCGCATGACCGAGCCCGTGACCGGGAGCCGCGAGGAGCGGCGACACACGATCACCCGAAGGCGCTTCATTGCCGGCTCCGGGGCCGCCGTGGCCGCCGCGGCCACGGCCGGATGG
>JACDEY010000144.1 GCA_013816105.1 Actinomycetota bacterium | reverse complement strand
GGATGCGGCCGGATAGCCTCGTTCCGGTTCAGGTCCCGTTCGCCTCCGCGGGGCCGGCGAGGCTCAGCAAGCGCTCGGCGGTGCGCTCCCAGGTCCATTCCCTGCTCGCGAAGCCGCTGACGGTCGCACGAAGGGTGGAGATCTCCTCCCTGGGGAGCCCGAGGACGCGGTCGAGGCCCTCGGCGATGCGGTGCGAGGCTCCCTGACCGGGATCGTAGGAGAAGAGACCGGGCCTTCCGACCGACCCCTCGATCGCCGAAGCGACCTCCGCGAGGCCCGAGTGGCGCGCCACCAGCGGCAGAGCACCCGCCGCGGCCCCCTCGGCGGCCACCATCCCGAACGCCTCGTCGAGGACAGAGGGAACCACCAGCACGTCGAGCGCTCCCACGACGCCCGCGTAGCGGTGATCCAGGCGGCCGGTGAAGACGACGCGGTGGGCGAGGCCGGCGGCGGCCACGATCTCACGGTCGCTCAGCTCGACGTCGAGCCGGGATGACGCGGCGAGCCAGCGAACGGCGCCGACGTCACCCTCGTGCAGCGCCCAGGTCAGGCCAGTGAGCCACTCACGATGCAGCCCGAAGCCGATCACGATGGCCCTGGGAGCCGTCCTCGCGAGGGCCAGCGCCTGCACGAGGAGATGGACTCCCTTCTCGGGGATGAACTTACCGAAGTAGCCGACGAGGCCGCCCTCGTGCACCGCCTCTCGCCGAAGGCGCTCGGCCGCCCCGAGGTCGGGAACGGCCTGGTCATAGCTCCTGGCGAGCTCCTCCATCCGGTCGGCCCGCCGCGACGTGAGCGCTTCGCGGACGGCGTCGTCGACGGCTTCGGGGCGCCCCCTCTTCACCTCTGGGTTCTCGTCGAGGCGCCGGGCCGCGTGCCCGAGGAGCCGGGTCCGGACTCCGGGACGGAACACGCCGATCTCGACGCCCGGCGCCACGACGTAGAGCCGGGCGGCCACTTCGGGGACGAAGTCGCGAGTGCGTTCCAGCACGTCCCGGCTTGCCCCCGCGACCGCCACGGCGCCCTCGAGCCCCTCCCGCGTGAGTTCCAGGTATCGCCGCTGCCGGCGGACGGCGTACTCGAGGTCGCTGCCGTGGATCTTCGCGACGTACGTCCTCGCCCCGAGTGCGCGGAGGGCGAGAACCGACCCGGGAACGGCGTGGCCGGTGACGACGGCCTCGGGCCGGTGCCACGACGCGGCGGCCCGAAGCGCCTCCACGTTCCGCTCTAGATAGAGATCGAGTTCCCGATCGCCCAGGTCCACGAACCGCTTGACCTCGAAGCCCTCGTACTCGTCGACGACGAACACGGGGAGCAGGGAGCCGATCTCGGGGCGCAGCACGACGAGGCGCCCGCGGGCCGGCTCCGCGCCGGTGGCGACGAGCCCGGCGACGCCACGCCCCGAGACCGTTCCACACGCGTCCACGAAAGGAAAGCGGCCCGGCGAGGGCTCCTGGCAGAGAAGCACCACCTCGTGGCCCGCCCGGCGCATCACCTCCGCGGTCTTCGCCGCGTAGACGTTCGATCCGGACCCCTCCAACAGCCAACCGTGCCAGAGGAGGACCCGCACGGGTCAGGCTCCACCCGGGTCGGGTGGACTGCCCACGGCGGGGTGACCGCCCCATCGGCTCAGCACGGCCGGAAGCTCACCGAGGTGCTCGATGACAGCGTCGGCCCGCGCGTCGGTCTCCTGTTCCCGGCGGAACTGGAGGGTCTGGACGGTGCGCATGCCGACGGCTCGAGCGCCGCTCACGTCGTCGATGAGCCGGTCGCCCACGAAGACGGTCTCCGGCGCGGTGGCCCCCACGCGCAGCAGCGCCTCTGAGAAGATGCGGGCGTCCGGCTTGCGCACCTTCACCTCGCTCGAGAACACGGTTGCGTGCAGGAACGGGCTGATGCCCAGCGCCTGCAGGTCGGCGCGCATCAGATGGGGGAGAAGGGAGACGTTCGAGACCAGCCCCATCCGGTAACCGGCCCGGTTGAGCCGCTCTAGAACCGAGAGGACCTCGGGCTCAACCGTGATGGAGTTTGAGAAGGCGGAGTGATCGAGCGCGATCAGGTGATCGACCACGTCTGCCGGCAGGTCGAACCCGACCCCGGCGAGGGCCTCGCCGAACGCGGCGGCGTGGTCGATCTCCTCCATCCTCCCCTCCGCGTATGACTCGGCGACGAGGCGGTCGAGGCCCAGGGCCACCCGATCGATGAGGTCGAGAATCTCGGGAACCTCCATGTACGCGACGGCCTCGATCCGCGCCCGGATCTGCTCGTAGGCCGCGCGGAGCGCCTCCTCCGTCCGGTGGAAGTCCACCAGCGTGTGTCCGTAGTCGAACAGGACGGCCCGCACCGGCTCCATGGCTCTCACTGAGCGGGATGCTAGCCTCTCGGCCGTGCGCGTGACGGCCATCTCCGACCTCCACGGGGCCGTCGAGCACCTGCCCGCGGTGGCGCGCGAGTGTGACGCCCTGCTCGTCCTCGGCGACCTGATCAACGTCCTCGACTACCGCACCTGGGACGGGATCCTCGTCGAGGTCTACGGACGCGAACCCGTGGCCGAGGCCGCGCGCCTGCGTCGGGAAGGGCGCTTCGAGGAGGCGCGAAACGCGATCGCGGCGCGGTCGGGTGATCGCCACGATTCGCGCGCTCGTTTCCTCGACCTCGCGCGCCGGGACTACGAGCAGGTCTTCGAGGCGCTCTCGGACAACTCGTACGTTACGTTCGGCAACGTGGACATCCCGGAGATGCTCCGCGAGCTCGCCCCACCGGGGGTACGCTTCGTCGACGGCGAAGCGGTGAGGATCGGAAGCATGACCTTCGGGTTCGTCGGCGGGGGTGTGCGGACGCCGCTCGCGGTCTCGGGTGAGGTGGACGACGCGGAGTACGATCGCAAGTTCGACCGCGTCGGCCCGGCCGACGTCATCTGCACGCACATGCCGCCACGCATACCGTGGTACGTCTACGACACCGTCGCGAGGAAGTTCGAGCCGGGATCCGTTGGCCTCATCGATTACATCCGCCGCCACCAACCCGCCTATTCCCTTTTCGGTCACGTGCACCAACCCCTGGTGAGCTCCGGAGCGCTCGGCGGGACGCGGCTGGTGAACGTCGGACACTTCCAGGCCACGGGGGCCGGGTTCACGATGGACGTGCCGGACTGAACGTGCCGGAGTCTCGGAGGTCCATGCTTTGACCGATCGAACCCAGGGCTCGATCGAGATCCAGGCGGCGCCGGCGCGGGTCATGACCGTGATCGCCGACTACGGCGCCTACCCGGAGTGGGTTCAGGGGATGAAGGCCGTCCGAGTGCTCGAGACGGACGCCCGCGGGCGGGGTCGACGGGTGGCGTTCCACGTCTCCACGGCCGGCATCGAGGCGAGATACACGCTGACCTACAGCTATGCGCCCCGAAGCAGCGGCGTGTCGTGGACGAGCACCGACGCATCGGGAGCGGTCAAGGGCGTGGAGGGCGAGTACGAGCTCCAGCCAACGGCAGGAGGGACGATGGTGAGCTACCGCCTAAGCCTGGACCTCGCCATCAGCCTTCCCGGCTTCCTCAGGCGGCAGGCCGAGAAGACGATAGTCACCAGCGCCCTCGCCAATCTCAAGACACGGGTGGAGAGCGGCTAGGGCGCTCTAGGCAAGGGATCGGAGCGAGCCCCTGCGCCGGAGGAGGACTCGGCGGCCCCCCGCCTCCAGCAGCACCTCGGCCGGCCGCGGCCGGCCGTTGTAGCTCGATCCCATCGAGCTCGCATAGGCACCCGCCACGCCGATCGCGACGATGTCGCCGCGACGCATGGAAGGAAGGAGGGCCTCGCCCAGCCGATCGGTGGATTCGCAGACGGGTCCCTCCACGAGCGCGGGTGTCCCGCCGCCCACGTCTCCGTCGAGGCCCCGGCCCTCGCTCGAGAGCGAGAAAATGGGGTGAAGCGCACCGTAGAGAGCCGGGCGAATCAGCTCGGTCATGCCGGCGTCTATCACCACCTGTCGAGGCCTATCCTCCGCGCCCGCGTTCCGCACGTGCAGGACGCGGGCAACGAGCCAGCCGGCTCCGGCCACAAGCGCTCGGCCGGGCTCGATCGCGACACGAGACGGTCGCCGGCTGCCGGCGTCCCGGAGGGCCCGTGAGGCCGCTGCGG
>JACDEY010000143.1 GCA_013816105.1 Actinomycetota bacterium | reverse complement strand
GCACGGTCGCCCGGTCCTGTTTGTCCACCTTGACATCCAAATCCATAGCCGAGCAAGTCTAGCAGCGGTGCCTCCGCTCCTCCCCCGCGAGGCGCCGGACCGGGGGGTCGTTGCCGGCTCCCCAGGCGACCGGTAGCCTTCGCGAACGTGAGCTCATCGCAGTCGTGGCACCGGCGCGACACCGCCGGGCTGGTGCTGATCCTCGCGATGGGGGTGGCCGCGACGCTTGTTGCCGGCGCTACCAACGGTGGGCGCACCCCCGCTGCCCGCGGCGATCGCGGGGACGGCGTCGCGCTTCCCGGAGACGACCCGCAGGGCGGGCCTCCGGGGTTTCCGGATCCCCCTCCGAGGGCACCGTTCGAGTTCCGGTTGGGCGCGGTGAGCTTCGCTCCCGTCCTGCTCGGGAGAGGACAGCCGGTGGCACGAAGCGCAGCCACCGCGGTCGGGAGCACGCTGAGCGGCCTGTACGACCTCGCGTACGCGAACCCGGCTGCCTGGAAGGGGACCGTCCCGGCCAAGGTCTGGAACGCGTTCGCCCCCGAGGTGCGGGCCCGGGCGCGCAGTGACGCGGCGACGTTCACGCTCTCGGGCCTCCCCGGCACGCTCCGAGACCTCGAGGTGATCCGCTCCTCACTCGCCGTCCGCGTGCTCCTCGGACCGAACGGCCGGGCCGAGGCAGCCTTCGCCGACCTGACGTTCGAGGCCGCCGCCCAGCTAACGAGTGGAGAGGATCTCCGGCTCTCGAACTCAGCCGACCTGGTCCTGCGGCCCCTCGCCGGCCGCTGGCTCATCGTGGGGTATCCGACCGCCAGGAGCGTCCTGCAGCCCATCTCTGACCCGTCCCCGGTCCCGAGCCCGTCCGAGAGCGGGTCGGGGGTGCCGGGATGAGCCGGACGGGATGCCCCCGCGGCGGCACACGGGATCCGGCCCGGCGACCGGGTCGGCGCCTGCGGTGGGCCATGGCCAGCGCGCTCGTCCTCTGCCTTTCGACCGGCGCGCTCAGCGTCGGGCTCCACCCGCCCGGAGCGACCGAGCGTGCCTTCGCCGCGGTCGATGCGATCGAGGTCCGAGCGGCCCACGGCGCGTCCTTCGTTCCGGCGCTCGACGGTGCCCGGCCGCTCTTCATCCTCGCGCTCGGAAGCGACGCCCGTCCCGGGCAGGTGGTGGCGCGCCAGCGCGCCGATTCGATCCACCTCATCGGGGTGAACCCCGCACGGCATCGAGCGACCATCCTGGGTATCCCGCGGGACTCCTTCGTCGCGATCCCGGGTTACGGCAGCCGCAAGATCAACAACGCCATGGTGCTCGGGGGACCGGAGCTCATGGTCCGGACGGTCGAGGCCCTCGCCGGCGTCCGGATCGACTTCTACCTGCTGACCTCCTTCAAGGGACTGGAACGAATGGTGGACGCGATCGGCGGCCTCACGGTCGACGTCCCCTACGCGATGAACGATTCCTTCTCGCACGCGAGCCTCCGGGCGGGGCCGCAACGCCTGCGCGGATGGCAGGCGCTGGCACTCGCGCGCAACCGCCACGACACGCCGAACGGCGACTTCAGCCGCTCGCTCAATCAGGGGCGGTTGCTCCTCTCCGCCCTCGCCCAGCTCCGAAGGGAGTTCGAGGAATCACCCGGCCGGCTGCTCAGCTGGCTGGTGATCGGGTGGAGAAACATCAAGACCGATCTCGACTTCGACACGATCCTCGAGCTCGGCATGACCGCCACACAGGTTCCCGCCACGGCGGTGAACAACCTGGTCGTGCCCGGATCGAGCGGGTTCGTGGGCGGAGCGAGCGTGGTGTTCCTCTCCCCCGGGGGTGCGGGCCTGTACGCCGACATGCGGAGCGACGGGCTGGCGGGCTGAGCTCCTCTCCGAGAGGTCACGGCATCCTGGGTAGGATGGACGACTTCCGCCCCTCGAGCGAAAGAAAGGCCATGCCGGTCAAGCCTCCGCGGGAGCGAACCGAGAACGCCTCGTGAAGCGGCTGCTCGGGATACTCGGCCTTCATCACCCACTGGAAGGTGGGATCTTCGGGAAGGTCTGGCCGTTTCCGGCGGTCATCGGCGCGACCCTCCTGATCGCGTGGGCAACCGAGGTGGCGGCCTTCTTCATGTCGAGAGGCATGGCGCTCGCGATCCTCGCCTTCCTCCAGGTGTCGCCCGAGTTCGCCGTGGAAGCGGTGCTCGCGAAGAACGCCGCACAGGACCCCACCCAGCTCCAGTTCGTGACGGCGAACTTCACGGGATCGAACCGCCTGCTCGTCGGCGCCGCGCTCCCGATAATCTTCCTGATCGGACGCCGGGTCCTGTCGCGCGAGGGACGGTGGCCGGGCCACCTCGTGATCGCCGCGCCCCACGCGGTCGAGATCCTCGCGCTCACCGTTCCGTCCCTGTATTCCTTCGTGTGGGTGCTCCGCGGTCGCTTGGGCCTACTGGACACGGTGCTGCTCGTGGCCATGTTCGGCGCCTACCTGTACCTGCTGTCCAAGTTACCGCCGGCTGAGGCGGAGGAGGTGGAACTGCTTCGCGGCGTGCCGAAACGGGTGATGGAGACGGGATCCCGGCGCTTCCAGCGGAACTTCGCGATCGGCGCCTTCCTCGTGGGGGGTGCGGTCCTCCTGTTCTCGGCCGAACCCTTCGTCCATGGCATGCAGGAGATCGGCCGCTATCTCCACGTCCCTCCGTACCTCCTGCTGCAGTGGGTAGCCCCGCTGCTGTCCGAGTTCCCGGAGTTCTTCACCGTCATCTACTGGAGCCGCCAGGGTCGCGTCCCGCAGGCCTTCATGAACATCGTCGCCGCCAAGATCAACCAGTGGACGCTGCTCATCGCGATGATCCCTCTGGTCTTCGTCATCACGCACCTCGTGCGGGGGCAGGGGGACTTCACGATCCGCTTCGACTACCACCAGCGCATCGAGATCCTGCTCACGGCGATGCAGGGCCTGTTCGCTGCCGCCTGCCTCTTCAAGTTCCGGTTCCTGCGATGGGAGGCCTATGCGCTGCTGGGCCTCTGGCTCATCCAGCTGTTCGACCCGCTCATCGATCCCCTGCGCTTCGTCCAACCCCTCCCGGCGGTCTTCGGCGGGACGGACCCCGACGGCCAGAAGATCATCGTTCGCGAGTACATCACGGTGGTGTTCTTCGCTCTCACCGTCTTCGAGGTCATCCGCTACCGAACCGAGTTCCGGTTGTTCTCCTACTTCGCCGAGATGTGGCGGACGTACATCCGGCCGCAGCCCAGCGCCTCGGCCTGACCCACCGCGATCGTGGCTCTCGGGACGCCGGATAGCATCGAGTCGTGGACGCGCGGGGGTTCCTCGAGTCGCTGGTCCCGACGGGCGAAACCGGATCTCCGCTTGTGCACATCGAGGTGATCGAGGCCAGAGAGCCGGAGCTCGAGCCGTTTCCGCCCCTGCCCGAGGTGCTCGCCGCGCGTCTCCACTTGCTCGGCATCGAGGGGCTGTACGCCCATCAACGACGGGCGTTCGACCTGCTCGACGCCGGGTGGAACGTGATCGTTGCGACCGGGACGGCTTCCGGAAAGACCCTCGTCTACAACCTCGCCTTCGCCCGCGACGTCATCGGCGATCCGAAGGCGACGGCCCTGTACCTCTTCCCGACCAAGGCGTTGGCGCGAGACCAGCTTCGGCAGGTACGGGACCTCCGACTTCCCCAGGTTCGTGCCGCCGTCTACGACGGCGACACGCCACAGACGGAGCGGCCGCTCATCCGCCGCAACGCCAATCTCATCATGACGAACCCCGACATGCTGCACGCGAGCATCCTGCCGGGACACGCCCGATGGGCCGACTTCCTTCTGCGCCTGTCGCTCGTCGTGGTGGACGAGGCCCATGTCGCCCGGGGCGTCTTCGGCTCGCACGTGGCCATGATCCTTCGGCGCCTGCGACGCCTGGTCGGGAGGTACGGCGGACGGCCACGGTTTGTCATGACCTCGGCCACCATCGGCAATCCGGGCGAGCTTGCGGAGCGGCTCGCAGGGCTTCCGTTCGAATCGATCTCCGAGGACGCCTCGCCTCGCGGGGAGAAGCTGTTCGCGCTGTGGAACCCGCCGCTCGTCGACGAGGATCTGGGGATCCGTCGAAGCGCCGTCTCCGAGACGTCCTGGCTACTTCGCCACCTCGTGGAAGGCGAGGTCAGAACGATTGCCTTCTGCCGCAC
>JACDEY010000142.1 GCA_013816105.1 Actinomycetota bacterium | reverse complement strand
GATCACCCGATCGACCGCATCCTCAGCGCTGCGCAGGTCGTCCTCGTAGTCATACCCGGGGTCATGCTCGACGAACGAGAGATGACCATCCTGACTGACCTCCACGGTCGGCGCACCGACGACGGGGTGGATCTCGATCAGGCAACCGTCGCGCCGAAGAAGTCTGTGGATCTCCCGTAGGGCATGAACCATGCCCTCCCGCTCCATTCAGCACAACGACCAGGCAAGGATGGCGATGTCGAACTGGGATGGGTGGTGGGACCGGGCGAACTCCTCGAACGCTGCGGGGTGGAACTCGACGCGCCCCTTCAACGTTTCAGGGAGCCGCTCCTTCGCCCGTCCGATCGCGTCAGCGAAGGTGTCGATCGCGGTGACATGTGCCGCCCTGTCCGCATAGCGCCAGGTCAATCGTCCGTCGCCGCAACCGATCTCGAACACGTCTCGCGCGTCGAGGTCGACCAAGTCGAACAGCGCGCTCGTTTCGTTCCCCTCAGGGTCGATCTGGATGGACATCCGACACCTCCTTCGGCTACATGAGCTCTCTCGTCTGCGCCGCGTGCCACTCCAGGCCCATCGCGTCGTACTTCTCGATCGCCTGCTGGACCAGCCCGATGTCGTTGCGCGCGTACCCAAGGGCGCGGAGAGCGAACGGCTCCAGATACGTCTTGGGTTTCACCATCGCCGGTGCTTCCTCTTCGATCTCGGCGCGTCGCTCGAGGGCGACGAGCGCGTTGAGCCGTGCGATGAGCCCGTCGATATCGTCAAACCCTCCGGGATGCCACTCGCCGAGCTTCCGCTCGATCTCAGCCAGGTCGCCTCGAGCGATCGCGATCTCGATGAAGATGGGGTCGAACACGTGGCTGTACCCCTCCATGCCCAGATCCTCAGCGCTGCGCTCGAGGCGCCGAGCTTCCTGCTCGTTCCCAAGCAGGAAATTGGCGAGAGCACAGGCGAGCAGCGACCACACGTTGAGCGCGCAGGGCGTCGCGATGTTCGCGGCGACTGCCGGCTCCGCACGCTGCGCGAGGTCGCGGACGGCCTCCCAGCGGCCGGCAGACTGCTCGACGGTGATCAGCATCGCGACGGCGTGCAGTCGATGATGTGGCGTGAGGTTGCTCGTCACCGCGTCATGCGTCTCCGATACCCAACGGGCCTGGTCGAAACGGCCGATCGGGATGCAGGCGTTGAGGCCAAAAAGGTAGATCAACGCGATGTGATCAGGATCGGTCAGCTCAGGCACGATGTCGAAGCGGCGCCGGGCCCAATCGAACGCTTCGTCGTAGTCGCCTCGGGAGAGGGCCGCCTCCGACCCTGCGCCCCAAGCCCATGAACGCAGCTCTATATCCCCCAAGCGTTCGGCGAGATCGCCGGCCTCTCGCGCCGCGTCACCGGATCCCTCCGGATCGAAGTACGTACGCGCGATCAGCGCCCGCGCCCGCGCCGCCGCGTCCGGCTCGGAGAGTTCGAGCGCCCGATCGATCCATCCCGCGATCAGCCCGCGGTCGGGCCGGCGCTTCCACATCGCGGCCCGAGTCGCCGTTTGGAACGCGAGGATGCTGTAGGTGTCCGCGACGGTTGTTGGGTCGGTGGTGCCCTCCAGCGAGTTCAGCATCGCCTCCCAGAACGCTTCGCCGTCGAACTTGAACACGTTCGCTCGTCCGACCTCCCGCCAGAGCGCTGCTCGGTCGGCCTGGTCCGACTCGAGGGCGAGAGCGCGGTGAAGCAACGCGAGGCCTTCGTCGATCTCGAAGCGGCCGATCGCGCGTTCTGCCGCGCGACGGAGCCACGCGAGGGCGCATGCCCGTAGCTCCAGGAGTTCACCCTCCGCGCTTCCCCACGCCAGGTCGGCGTCGTCCGGTCGGACGGCCTCGGCGTAGTGATGCGCGAGGATTGGCGCGTCCTCGTCCCGCCCATCGCCGGTCCGTTCGAGCCAGCGTGCGAAGGCGGCGTGCAGCCTGGCTCTCCTGGCTTTCGGCAGACCCGCGTAGGCGACCTCACGCGTCAGCGCGTGCTTGATCGCATACTCCCGGTCGCCGGCGATCGAGGAACCGGGTCGTCGCCGGATGAAGTCGCGCTCTTCGAGGATCCGCAGATCGGGCTCGGAATCATGAACGAGTTCGTAGACGGGCCCCGCCCAGAAGATCCGCCCGATCACCGACGCGGCCTGGAGAGCCTGCTTCTCGGCCGGATCGAGCAGATCGACCCGTGCTGCGACGACCGCCTGCACGGTATCCGGAACGGTGAAGTCCGCAGGCAGTTCCGCGAGGCGCCACGAGCCGTTCTGCCGTTCGAGCAGCTGCCGGTCGATCAGGGTTCCGAGCAGCTCCTCGACGAAGAACGGGTTCCCCTCCGCGCGCTGCACGACCACCTCGCGCAGTCCGGCAGGGAGCGTCCCGCCCAGCAGCTCGTCGAGCAGCTGTACCGCGTCATCCGAGGAGAGTGCGTCGAGCTCCAGCGTCGTGGCACGGCCCCGGGACCCCCAGCCGGGTCGCTGCTCGAGGAACTCCGGCCGCGCGGTCGCGATCAGAAGGAGGGGTCCACGCGTGTCACGCACGATGCGTTCCAGGAGATCGAGCAACTGCTCCTCCCCCCAGTGGACATCCTCGATCAGAACGACGGTGGGTCGCTCGGCGGCGATCTCCTCGAGGAATCCGACCCAAGCGTCCTGGAAGCGGTCGCGCGCGGCGAGAGGGTGGAGCCCATGGGTCACGTCGAGACCGAGGGTCAGTCCCAGGATCTCGCGCGAGCCCAGTCGCTCCAGGGCCACGGTCGGCGGGTCGCTCTCGAGGATCCCGAGGTGCTCCTTGAGCACCTCCGCGAGCGGCCAGTAGGTGATGCCCTGCCCGTACGAGAGACACCGTCCGGTCCGCCGCAGCGTCTCGGGCGAGCGGCCGCCCAAGCGTTCCCAGAATTCGCGCACGATCCTGGTCTTGCCGACCCCCGCATCTCCGAGGATCGTCACGAGCTGCGGTTCCCGTCGGTTCGCGACCTCTGCGTAGGCTCGTTCGAGGGCGTCCATCTCTCGGTCCCGGCCGACGAAGGCCCGGCGAAGACCCCCAACACCACGTGGACGCATCAGGGAGAGACCACGGACCAGGCGTCGGCACTCGACCCCTCCGGGCTTCCCCTTGGCCTCGACCGTCTGAGGCTCCGCGAACTCGAACGCGCCCCGCACGGTCGCGATCGTCCGCTCGCCGACGAGGATCTCGCCCGGCTCTGCAGCCTGTTCCAGCCGCGCCGCCACGTTGACCGGGTCGCCGGTGACGAAAGAGCTGCCCTCGCGTGGCGTCCCCACGACGACCTCGCCCGTGTTGACGCCGATCCGCAGCGCGAGCGTCTCGCCAAAGAGTTCGCGTAGACGCCGCTGCAGCGCGAGTGCCCCGTGGAGCGCACGCTCGGCGTGATCCTCGAGTGATGCCGGCGCGCCGAACACCGCCATCACGGCGTCGCCGGCGAACTTCTCGACGGTCCCGCCGGCGGCTTCGATCTCGGCGGCCATGGCGTCGTAGAAGCGCTCGAGCATCGCTCTCGTTCGCTCCGGATCTTGCGAGCCGGCGAGCTGGGTCGAGCCCACCAGGTCGGCGAAGATGACCGTCGCGATCTTCCGTTCGCTCTGGTCGGGACCTGCCTCTGCTGGTGCTCCGCACGTCGGACAGAAGCGCGCGGCCTCGGGAACAGGAGCGCCACAGGTAGCACAATCAGCCATCACGCAGATTGTGGACCTGCGGGCAGCCGATGTTCCACCCCTGCGGTAAGCAGGCCTTCTCGTCGCGATCAGTGTGTTGACCGACGTGAAAGAACACCTGGCGAGAGCTGACGACAGACGAGACGTTCTCTGCTGAAGCCCATCTGTGGGGGGCGCTAGAGGATCTGAACCTCTGACCTCTTCCGTGTCAAGGAAGGCTTGAGCAGTGCTCTGACCAACGTCTTCGCAGTTCACGCGGTCTGCGACGTGTCACAGGAGTACCGTCGAGTACTGCTTGATTCGTTCGGCTCCTTGACCAGGTGTTGACCAGCTCGCCCGTGGCGCTGGACCGAGAGGCCTCTTTGTCGAGAGGCTCACCCCGGGCCCATACGGGAGGAGGATCCGTCGCGGTAGAGCCGCGCCCTCAGGAGCCCTGCAGGGTGGATAGGTTCGCCGGCGGCTCGCGAACGGCCACGACGTTGAACGCCGGGACCGGCCGCTGGAAGCC
>JACDEY010000141.1 GCA_013816105.1 Actinomycetota bacterium | reverse complement strand
GACCGGGACCGCGGACACCGGCGACGGCGCCGGGTCGAGCCCCTCGATCCCCTCCCAGAGCGGCGGCTCCTCCTTCAGGGGGCGTTCCCGTCGTCGGCCGCGGGCCCCGTCTCGGAGCCGCGTCCGCGCAGCTTGCGCCATGCGATCTGGATCGGGTCGTAGTAGCGGTCCGCGACACGCTCCTTGAGGGGGATGATCGCGTTGTCGGTGATCTTGATGTGCTCAGGGCAGACTTCGGTGCAGCACTTCGTGATGTTGCAGAAGCCGATCCCGCCCTCATCCTTGAGATGCGATGTCCGGTCGGCGGTGTCCATCGGGTGCATCTCGAGGCCGGCCGCCCGGACCAGGAAGCGCGGCCCCATGAACGGCCGCTCCGTCTCGTGGTTGCGCAGGACATGACAGACGTCCTGGCACAGGAAGCACTCGATGCACTTGCGGAACTCCTGGACCCGCTCGATGTCCTCCTGCTGCCAGCGCCACGTCTCCTGGGGCCGGTCGGGCGGCGGCTGGAACGGCGGGATCCGGCGATTCACCTCGTAGTTCCACGACACGTCGACGACCAGGTCCTTGAGGAGCGGGAAGGCGCGCATCGGCTCGACGGTGATCGGCTCGCCTTCGGCGAAGTCGGAGAGGCGAGTCTTGCAGGTCAGCCTGGGGCGGCCGTTGACCTCCGCACCACACGATCCGCACTTGGCGGCCTTGCAGTTCCAGCGGACGGCGAGGTCCGGCGCCAAGTGGGCCTGGACCCAGTGGAGGGCGTCGAGGACGACCATCCCCTCCTCTACCGGGACGTCGTAGTCGACCAGCCTCCCGCTCGAGCCGGGCGATCCGCGGAAGACTCTCAGCTGGGCTTCGGGCATCGACCTACTCCGTTTCAATCAGCGGGCGCAGCTCGTCCGGCAGCTCCGGCACCGACGCCGTCGTCACCTCGAGCCCATCGTCCGCAAGGCGGACGACGCTGTTGAGCCTCGCCCAGGCCGGATCCGGTTCCGTGTAGTCAAGGCGGCTGTGGGCGCCTCGGCTCTCACGGCGCTGCAGCGCGCTGCGCGCGATCGCCTCGGACACGATGAGCATGTTCCGCACCTCGAAAACCAGGTCCCAGCCGGGGTTGTAGGGACGTCCGCCGGAGATGCCGATATCCGGCCACCGGGAGCGCAGGTCGCCGATCCGGCGGATCGCCTCCTCGAGATCTGCCTCGGTCCGGAAGATCCCGACCTGCGACTGCATCGTCGACTGGAGCTCCTCGTGGAGGCGATGCGGATCCGCCCGGCCCGGCCGGTCGAACGGGGCGGACAGGTCCCGTTCCGCTTCGCGGACCTGGATCGGGTCGATGTGCCGGAGCTCGGGCGCGGCCGCTGCAGCCGCCGCCGCGCCGGCGCCGGTCCGCTGGCCGAACACGAGCAGGTCGGAAAGTGAGTTCCCGCCCAGCCGGTTGGCCCCGTGCATACCGCCGGCGACCTCGCCGGCGGCAAACAGGCCCTGTCGGGTCGTCGCGCCGGTGTCAGCGTCGACCCGGATCCCGCCCATGATGTAGTGGGTGGTCGGACCGACCTCCATCGGACCGGTCGTGATGTCGACGTCGGCGAGCTCCTTGAACTGCTCATACATCGAGGGCAGCTTGCGCCGGACGTGTTCGGCCGGCAGGTAGCTGATGTCGAGAAAGACGCCGCCGTGCTCGGTGCCGCGCCCCTCGCGGACCTCGGTGTAGATCGCGCGCGAGACGTTGTCGCGGGTCGACAGCTCGGGCGGCCGTCGAGCGTCCGTCGAGCGGGCAGCGCTCTGGGCCTCGACCCAGGTCGTGGCTTCCTCGTCGGTCGCCGCGTACTCGTGGCGCCGGTCCTCCGGCAGGTACTTCCACATGAACCGCTCACCGTCCTTGTTGCGGAGGATCCCGCCCTCGCCGCGCACGGCTTCGGTGACGAGGAGTCCCTTGACGCCGGGCGGCCAGACCATGCCGGTGGGGTGGAACTGGACGAACTCCATGTCGAGCAGCTCGGCCCCGGCGAGACAGGCCAGCGCGTGCCCGTCGCCCGAGTACTCCCACGAGTTCGAGCTGACCTGGTACGCCCGGCCGACGCCGCCCGTCGCGAGGACGATGGTCTTCGCCGGAAAGACCACGGGGCGACCGGTCGACCGCCAGTAGCCGAACGCGCCGGTGACCCGATCGGGCTGCGTCAGCAGGTGGCTGATCGTGCACTCCATGTACACCGCGATGCCCGCCCCGACGGCCCGGTCCTGGAGCGTCCGGATCATCTCGAGGCCGGTCCGGTCGCCCACGTGCGCCAGGCGCGGGTGCGAGTGACCGCCGAACGGACGCTGGAGGATCCGGCCATCGGCCGTCCGGTCGAATACGGCGCCCCAGCGCTCGAGCTCACGAACCCGATCCGGCGCCTCCTGGGCATGGATCTCGGCCATCCGTGGGTTGTTCAGGAGCTTGCCGCCGACCATCGTGTCGCGGAAGTGGACCTGCCATGAGTCGGCCGGGGCGACGTGGGCGAGGGCGGCCGCGACACCGCCCTCGGCCATCACCGTGTGCGCCTTTCCGAGGAGCGACTTGCAGACGAGCCCGACCGACGCTCCCTGATCGGCCGCCTCGATCGCCGCGCGCAGCCCGGCGCCGCCGGCCCCGACGACGAGAACGTCGTGCGGATGCCGCTCGATCGTTTCCTTCACAGGCGAATCGCCGGATCGCCGATGACGCCGAGCGCGAGCAACCGGATGTACAGGTCCGTCGCGGTGACGGAGATGAGGCTGGCCCAGGCCCACTCCATGTGCTTGACGTTGAACCAGGTGGCCGCCCGCCAGGCCGTGTGGCGCGCCCGCGCCCGGGCCGTGCACGAGAAGCAGTCCAGCCGGCCACCGAGGAGGTGGCGCAGCGAGTGACAGGACAACGAGTAGCCAGTCAGGAGGGCGGCATTGACGAACAGCAGCGCTCCGCCGAGCCCGAACCGCAGGTGGCCCTCGTGGTCCCGCAGGCCGATCGCGGCGTCGACCCACAGGAAGAACAGCGGGATGAACGCGAGATACAGGAAGTACCGATGCACGTTCTGCAGGATGAACGGGAGGGCCGTCTCCATCCGGTACCAGCGATGGACCTTCGGCTCGCCGACCGCGCAACCGGGCGGATCGGCGAAGTAGAACCGGTAGTAGGCCTTGCGGTAGTAGTAGCAGGTCGCCCGGAAGCCGAGCGGGATCCACAGGATCAGGAGGCCCGGGCTGATCCAGCTCGGCAGCCAGTCGGGCGTGATCAGCGGCGAGAAGAGGGGCGACAGGTAGCCGTCGACCTCGTAGGCGGTCCCGAAGATCGGGGTCCACAGGATGCCGCTGACGAACAGATAGGTCGCGCAGATCGTGAAGACCGTCGCCTGGACGCCCGGCGCCACCCACCAGGCGTCGCGCCGGGAGGTCTGGCCGAGCCCCTGCCTCGCCGTACCGACCGGCTTGGCCGGCACCTCCGTCACTGCCATGTTCGACCTGGCTATGCGCTGGCGGCGGGAACGACGGCAAGGCGCTCCGCGACGGCCTCGCCGAACTCGCGCGTCCCGGCCGTGCCACCCAGGTCGTAGGTGATCGTGCGACCCTCGGCGATCACGTCACGGACGGCATCCTCGACCCGCTGCGCCGCCACCGGCTCGCCGAGATGGCGGAGCATCAGCGCGCCGGACAGGATCATCGCCGTCGGGTTGGCCTTGTTCTGGCCCGCGTACATGGGCGCCGAGCCGTGAACGGGCTCGAACACCGCCTCGTCCGCGCCGATGTTGGCGCCGGGCGCGACACCCAGCCCGCCGACCAGGCCCGCTGCGAGATCGCTGACGATGTCGCCATAGAGGTTCGGCAGGACCAGGACGTCGTAGAGCTCGGGCTTCTGGACGAGCTGCATGCACATGTTGTCGACGATCCGGTCCTCGAACTCCACCCGACCTTCGTACTCCGCCGCCACGGTTCGGCAGCTCTCGAGGAACAGACCGTCGGACAGCTTCATGATGTTGGCCTTGTGGACGGCGGTGACCTTTCGCCGGCCGTTCGCCACCGCGTAGTCGAAGGCGAAGCGCGCGATCCGCTCCGACGCCTCGCGGGTGATGATCTTGATGCTCTCGGCGGCATCGCGGCCGACCCGGTGCTCGATGCCGGCGTAGAGGTCCTCCGTGTTCTCCCGGACGATCACGAGGTCGACGTCCTCGTAGCGGGACTCGAGGCCCTTGATGG
>JACDEY010000140.1 GCA_013816105.1 Actinomycetota bacterium | reverse complement strand
AACGATGGCGATCGGGCTCACGCCGCCGTGGCGGTAGAAATCCTTGTCCTCCACGGCGATCGTGGCCTCACGCAGGCTCTCGGGCATGGCGGAGAAGGGGATGACGACGCGGTCCTGCTCCTCGTGCAGGCGCGTGATGAGCTTGCCCGAGCGGTCGAGCACCAGTGTGCTCTGCGCGCCGGTGGGGATCTCGGGGATCTCGGTGTTCGAGTAGACGTACCAGAGCGTCCCGACGAGCCCCATCACCCCGAGTAGGGGCACGACGACGAAGACCCACCAGTAGCGGCGGAAGAACCCACGCTTCTTCTTCCGCTGCCCGTTGGCGGCGGGCACTGCCGTCCGAGAGGCCGCTCCGGGGCGGTGCTTGCCTCCCCGCGAGGTGGTTCTGGCGCTGGCCAATGTGAGCGAATTGTACCCAGGCCCCGTCGGAGGCCAGCGTCGAAGCTGTGGAGCTTTTGACAGGTCTCAGCCAGCCGTCCGGGCCATGAAGACCTCGGACAGGTGATTCCACAGGCAGTCGGTGCAGACCTCAACCACGTAGCAGGCGCCTCCACGATGCGCGGCGAGAACCGTCAGCCCCTCCTTCACCTCGAAGGGCCGGCCGTTGTTCTGTTTCATGCCGTCGGCGTAGACGTAGGCGAGGAGGCGGAGCTCCCACGCCTTGCAGACCGGACAAGGGCGCGTGGCCTCCGCGCCCAGGTACCGGGCCGCCCGGAGGAGCTCGGGGTGCGCGTCGCAGATGTCCAGACGCGAGGTGAGCCCGGTGTGGAAGTTCCGGAGCAGCGCGCGCTTCGCCAGCGTGTAGTCGACCACCCCCAGCGGCGGTTCCGGCACGCTCCGCGTCGCTCGCGCCTGCCTGCGCATCGGGCGCCATTCTACCCACCTCCCCCCCACCAGCTCCCTCGATCACGGCCCTGGCGGTGGCCTCGACGTGCCGGTCCGGGCCGAGGAGCACCATTGGGACCGTGACTTCCACCGTCACCACGGCATCCGATGCGCCGGGGCTGCACCAGCAGCTCAGGACGGTGGCACCGTTGCGGGCGGCGAAGTCCGCGGCCAGATCGCCGGGCGATCGACTCGAGGGGATCGCGATCTCCTGCGCGGCGGCAAGCGCCGCGGCGTCTGCGGCGGTCTGGGCCCTCGCCCTGCCCTGTGCAGCTCGCATCAGGTCCACCACCGCAAGGCACAGGATCCCCGCCAAGAGGAGCACCGCGGCCGCGAACACGCTCACCGATCCAGCCTCGTCCGGCCGGACGAGGATCGCCCCGTTCCGGCGGGCAAGCGATCGCGGGTGGCTCATCCCCGTATCCCGGCGCCTCATCCGGTCTCCTGGCGCATCGTCCCGCTTCCCGTCAGATCGATGCTGGAGGGAAACAGCCACCGCACCAGTGGGATTGCCACGCTCGCGTGGTAGGTCACCTGAACGTTGGCCGCCGTCCCGACTCCGCCCTCACGCGTGACGCTGACCTCGATTCGGGCAGGATCGAGGGTGGGGGCGGCATCCTGGACGGCCTGGGTGACGGACGCATCGTCCGCCGTGACCGCCGCCTCGCGGGCTCCTGCCCGCGCCGCTCCGACGACGACGAGCTGGTCCTTCACGAGGAGCCCCACCTGAACCAGCGCGAGCGCCATGGTGAGGACGAGGGGAAGGACCAGCGCGAACTCGACCGTCGCGGTGCCCCTCTCCCCCGTCCTCCCGCCAGGGGTGGCGATCGCTCCCTTATTCCGCGCTGTTGGTGATGTCGTCAATGATCTTGTCGAAGAACGCTGGGAGCTTGCCCGACGATCGTGCCCAGGCGATGAGCACGAGCGCGACGGCCGCGGCCGCCAGGATGACCAATGCGTACTCGGCGGTCGTCTGCCCGTCCTCCTTCCGGCCCGCCTGCGCCAGCGCGCTCCTCAACCGATCGATGAGGACCGCCGGCCGGCCGGCGAACCAGGTCCTACCTCGAACGTATAGCGAAAGCATGAACTCACCTCCCTCCAACTACCCGGACTGCAAGGACCTGATGGTGGCCAGCAGCACCGGCCCCACCGTGAGGAGAAGAAATGCGGGAAGGATGAGGACGATGAGGGGGAACAGCATCTTGACGGGAGCCCGTCGAGCAGCCTCCTCGGCCCGGACTCGGCTCTCCGTGCGCATCTCCTGGGCTATTCCACGAAGCGCGCCTCGAACGGAAGTCCCGAGCCGCTGCGATCTGCCGAGCGAGGTGGCGAGTCTGCGCAGCGAACCACTGTCGTTCTGCTCCACCACCTCGGCCAGAGCGCGTCTCCATGCAAGTCCCAGATCCATCTGCCGGACCGCGGCTCGTAACTCGTCCCCGAGCGGGTTCGGGAGGGCCTCGGCTGCCCGTCGGAGTGCCTCGGGAGCGGCAAGCCCCGCCTGGGTGGTCGCCACAAGCAGCTCCATCAGATCAACGACCTGCCTGTCGATCCGCGCCTGACGTGTGCGGGCGAGCCGGGCGAGGCGGACGTCCGGGACCCGGAACGCCAGGGCGGCGAGGAAAGGGGCCAACGTGAGCGCCGGCGGGATCGTGGGGGTGAGCAACAATGCGCATCCGCCCGCGACCACGCCTGTCCCGACTTTCAGGCCCAGGACGAACTCGAGCGACCGGGGCTCGCCTGCAAGCCGCAATCGTCGTCGCAGCAATCTCGAATCCCCGGTGGAGGCAAGCCTGCTGCCCCCGATGCGATTGAGGAGCCCGACAATAGCCGACGGGTCCTCCGAGTGAACCCGGACGGCAGGAATCATCCGGGCGGTGGCAGGGTCGATCCGGAGGAAGAACGCCGAGGCCCCCACGAAGACGCTCAATCCGGCCGCCAGAGACACCAGTAAGACCATTCAGATCTCGACCTTGAGGAGGCGGCGAATCCACAGGAAGGCGAGCCCCTCGAGAACGAGGCCAGTCGAGATCATGGCGATGCCCGCAGGCGAACGATAGATCGGGGCAAGCTCCCGTTGGGAAGTTGCCGCGAGGAAAAGGAAGAACACGAGGGGGACGGAACCGAGAATGACCCCGGACAGGCGTCCCTGCGCTGTCAATGCCCTGAGCTCTCGGCGGACCGAAATCCTTTGCCGAAGTGTCCTGGACACCTCGTCGAGGGCATTCGCCAGGTCCCCTCCGCTCCGCGCGTGAATCGTTACGACCAGGATGAACAGCCGCGCATCCTCCGTCCCGATCGCCCGACCGAACGATGCGAGCGCAGCCTCGAACGGCCTCCCGAGGCGTCGTTCGGCGATCATGTGGTTCAACAGAGGAGCCAGGGGTTCCTCCATCTCGGTCGCCGCGTAGTCCAGGGCCTGGCTGAGGGAGAACCCGGAGCGCAGAGCCATCGCCACCGCTTCCACCATGTCGGCGAGCTGCAGCTCGAGGGCCTCGCTCCGACGCCTTTGGGAACGACGGCGCCAGCTGAAGGGAAGCCAGGCAGCCGCCAGGGCCGAAACGACGAGCCCGAGTGGGCCTGCGAGGCGAAAACCTATGAGGCCCGCGACGAGCGCTGCGGAGCCGCTGAGCGTCGCTCTCCCCCACCGGCCCGTGAGCCCGCGAGACCACCGTCCCCATCCGCGGTCTTTCGCGGATGCCGAGGTGGCCGCGGAGGGGTCCGCCACTCCGCAAATGGCCTCTATCAGATCCACGCCTCGGGCCCATCGGGCGAGTAGCCAAGCGAGCATCAGGCAAACGAAGGCCGACGAGAACAAGACGGCGATCAACGTCTCCATGACCACCTCACTCGAGGATGGTCCCCAGCCTTCGAAGATTCCCTGGCCAGCCCGGAGTTGGACGCCCAGGGAGCGGCGAGCCGGATTCGTGTCGATGGCGATTCTGCCTCGATTGGGCCGGCGCGGACCCCGTCTCCCGCGGCGAAGGATCCGACGTCGCGCGTCCCAGCGACTGCCGGCGCTGGGCGAGCATCTCCGTAAGCGAAGCCGCCTGTCTGCTCGCGTGGAAGCCTGTCGGCGAGTCCCGACGCCAGACGAAGACATCCTCGAGTCCGACTGATCCGTCGCGCAGCCCCTCCACGGCGGAGATGCGAACGACGGCCCGGCGGCCGTCCGGGAGTCTCGCCATGTGAACGATGACATCGAGGGCATTCGCGACTTGCTCGCGCACGTGGCTTACGGGAAGGGCGACGTCCGACATGAGGGCCATCGTCTCCAGGCGGGAGAGCAGGTCTGGTGGCGAGTTCGCATGAGCGGTCGACATGGAGC
>JACDEY010000139.1 GCA_013816105.1 Actinomycetota bacterium | reverse complement strand
TTCCTCGACATCCAGTTCCTGGCCGCCGGAAGGTCCGCTTCGGCCGTGGCCCTCGGCGGCCTCGCCGTGGGGCTCCTGGTTGTGCGGGCGGCCTTGCTGTCCCTCTGGACGAGCCTCATCCTCGCCTCTCTAGGCGAGGCATCCGGGACGGGCGCGCCTCGGCGTGAGGTCGTGCGGCGGGCTACACGGAGCTTCTTCCCGATGCTCGGGGTCGAGGCCGGATTCTTTCTGATCTCGGTGGTGGCCCTCTTCCTCGTCGCCGGTTTCCTCGGACCCGCCTTCGGGCAGCTCGGGATAATCGCCGCCCTCCTGGGCGGGATGTACTTTTTCATCTTCGCCCCGGTGGTTCTGGTAGCAGAGGGGCTCGGCGTTCGTGGGGCCGCCCGGCTGGCCATCAAGGCGGCCCGGCTTCCGGGCCAGCGGCACGTCTTCCTGACGTTCGGCTACCTGACGCTCGCGATCTTTCTCTCCCTCAGCACCCCGGGGAGCCGGCTTGCCTACGCGACGCCGTCGCTCACGGTCTGGATCTTCGTGTTGTTCGTGAGCTTCATTCATCTCTCGGTGTTGTCGGCCTACGTGTACCGGTGGCTCGCCGTTCGGCATCTGCTCGTCCCGGATGAGACCGACGCCCCGAAAGCCGAGGCGGACGAGGTTAGCGCTCTCCGCTGATCCAGTCGGCCGCCGCCCCTCGGTTCCCCTGACGAGGGGCTTTGCTACACTGCCCGCGCCGGGCCGAGGCACCGGCAAATACACACGCTCGGGGACTCGTCCCGGGGTCCCGGTAAAATCGGGCCGGGGCGAGGTCGAACCGGCGGAGGCCAGAACCGGAGGGAGGAACCATCATGCCTGTCGCCACGCGGCGCGAGCTGCTCGAGGCTGGAGTCCATTTCGGGCACCAGACGCGGCGCTGGAATCCGAAGATGGGGCGGTTCATCTTCGGGGAACGCTCGGGCATCTACATCATCGATCTCGAGAAGACCCTGACGGGCCTCGACGAGGCCTACGAGTTCCTGATGGATGTCGGACGCCGGAACGGGGTGGTCCTGTTCGTCGGGACGAAGAAGCAGGCGCAGGAGACCGTCGCCGAGCAGGCATCACGGGTCGGCATGCCGTACATCAACAACCGCTGGCTCGGCGGGATGTTGACGAACTTCCAGACGATCTACGGACGGCTGAAGCGCCTGCGAGAGCTCCGGGACATGGAGCGCTCTGGAGCACTTGAGTTCCTGGCGAAGAAGGAAGCATTGAAGCTGCGGCACGAGAAGGAGAAGCTCGAGCGCAACCTCTCGGGGATCCAGGACATGGAACGGGTCCCGAACGCGATATTCGTCATTGACACGAAGAAGGAGCACATAGCCGTCAAGGAAGCGCGAAAGCTCGGCATTCCCGTGGTCGCCATCGTGGACTCGAACTGCGACCCGGACGAGGTCGACTACATCATCCCCGGCAACGATGACGCCATCCGGGCGTGTTCGCTCATCGCGAAGATCGTCGCCGACGCCCTGCAGGAGGGGCAGTACCTGGCGTACCAGGGCATGCAGGCCCGCGTGGCCGGGCCCGAGTTCGAGCGGGAGCCCGCGCCCGGCTCGCCCACGCCCGTCGATGAGGCGTCGGGTCGCCCACAACTCTCGGAGGAGGAGGCCGCCTGGATGGGCGACGTCCTGGACGAGACCACAGCGGTGCCGGAAGCGGCCGCGGCCGATGGCGAAGAGGGGGTCACCGGGCCGGACGTCGAAGCGGCCCCCGTCGGCGAGCGGGTTGCCGCCGGCGAGGAGGGCGCCGACGCGGCCCAGCCACCCAGCTCCGGGGACGAGGCGGCTCGCGAGTCTCCTGCCGCCCCCTCGGACCCTGAGGACGCGAGCGCGGAAACGGGGACGGAGGCATCGGCATGAGCGATCCCGGAAGTATCTCGGCGGGGGACGTCAAGCGCCTTCGCGACCTGACGGGCGCCGGCATGATGGACTGCAAGAAAGCTCTCGTGGAGGCGGCCGGGGACGTCTCGCGCGCCCAGGAGATCCTTCGCGAGAAAGGGCTGGCCGGGGCGAAGAAACGGTCCGGGCGCCAGGCCGCCGAGGGCCTGATCGACGCGTACATCCACGGCGAAGGCCGCATCGGCGTGCTCGTGGAGGTGAACTCCGAGACCGATTTCGTCGGCAGGACGCAGGAGTTCCGGCGGCTGGCCCGAGAGGTGGCCATGCAGGTTGCCGCCCGCGATCCCCGCTGGGTCTCTCGCGACGACGTCCCCCCCGACGTCGCGGAGGGCGAGCGGAAGATCTATCTCGAGCAGGCGCGCGCCCTCGGCAAGCCCGAGAGCGTGTTGCAGCGAATCGTCGAGGGGAAGCTCGAAAATTTCTACAAGGAGACCGTCCTGCTCGACCAGCCCTACATCCGGGAGGACTCCCGCACGGTCGGCGACTTCGTAAACGAGGTCGCCGCCAAGGTGGGCGAGAACGTCGTAGTCCGGCGGTTCGCGCGGTTCGTCCTCGGCGAAGAGGCCTGAGCGGACACGATGGCGACGGACGAGCCGGGCCGCGAGCCCGCGTCGCCGGAGCCGCGAGCGATCTTTCGCCGGGTCCTCCTGAAGCTCTCGGGCGACGCGTTCGCTCCGCCAGAGCGTCTCTTCGGCATCTCTGCCGAGGCCACCCACCTGCTCGCGACCCAGTTGCGAGAGGTGCTGGCGCTGGGCGTCGAGGTCGCCGTGGTCGTGGGCGGCGGAAACATCTGGCGCGGCCGTCAGGCTCCGGAGATGGATCGGGCGCGGGCCGACTACATCGGGATGCTCGCCACCGTGATGAACGCGCTTGCCCTGCAGGACGCGCTGGAGCGAATCGGTGTGGACACCCGGGTGCAGTCGGCCGTCCACATGGCGCAGATCGCCGAGCCCTACATCCCCCTTCGAGCCATCCGGCATCTCGAGCAGGGCCGGGTCGTCATCTTTGCGGCCGGCATGGGCGTGCCGTTCTTCTCGACGGACACCACCGCCGCGCAGCGGGCGCTGGAGATAAAGGCCGAGGCGATCCTCAAGGGCACGAAGGTCGACGGCGTGTACGACTCGGACCCCCATCTGAACCCGGACGCGGTGAAGTTCGAGGCGCTCGAGTACATCGAGTTGCTCAAGCGTGGCCTCACCGTGATGGATGCCACAGCCGTTTCCCTGTGCATGGAGAACCGCATGCCGATCTTCGTGTTCGACCTTCGCCAGGAAGGCAACATCAGGCGTGCGCTCCTCGGGGAGCCCATCGGCACGCTCGTGCACGCGGCGGCGGAATGACCAGCCCGGTGGCCCCCGGAGCCCAGAGTCGATAGGCTCTGTGCCAGCGCCGGTCCGAGGAGTGTGACAGGCCACGATGAATGTCGAGGAAACCCTGCATGACGCCGAGCAGAAGATGCGAGGAGCGGTTTCGTTCGCGCGCGAGGAGCTCGCGTCGATCCGGACGGGGCGCGCGAATCCCAAGCTCCTCGAGCGACTCAACGTGGACTACTACGGTACCTCCGTGCCGCTGAATCAGCTCGCGTCCTTCTCGGTGCCTGAGCCGCGCCTGCTGGTGCTGCAACCTTTCGACCGCAACGCGATCGCCTCCATCGAGAAGTCGATCATGTCCTCGGACCTCGGCCTGACGCCTTCGAACGACGGCAACGTCATCCGGCTCGCCTTTCCTCCCCTCACGGAGGAGCGTCGCCGAGACCTGATCAAGATGGCCCGGGACCGGGGAGAGGAGGGCCGCGTGTCTGTTCGGAACGTCCGCCGCCACGCAAAGGAGGCCTTGGAACGGATGGAACACGACCACGCCATCTCCGAAGACGACCTTCGCCGCTCCGAGAAGGAGCTCCAGCGGCTGACGGATCAGCACGTGGCCGAGATCGAAGGCGTCCTCGGGCATAAGGAGAAAGAGCTCACGGAGGTCTGATGGTGGGCGACAGGGATCGCGACGACAGCCGACCGGACGACGTCTTCGACGACCTCGATCGATTCTTCTCGCCAATCGAGGATCCCGCCTGGCCCGAGGAGGCGGAGGCCGGCTCGGGCCAGGGCAAGTCTGCCGAAGGAGGGGACCCGCCGCGGGGGCCCGAGGCAAGCGAGATCCCCCCGGGGGAAGACCTCGGTGACGCGAGGCCGACCCAGGAGGATCCCCTGCGCACGACCGCCGAGGATCTCGAACCCGATTCCGAGCGGCCGACGGGTGAGCTGAGCCACGACGACTGGGTCACCCTTCACG
>JACDEY010000138.1 GCA_013816105.1 Actinomycetota bacterium | reverse complement strand
GCCCTGAAGGCGGCCCGCTGGATGGCCGGTGACGGTCGCTGCGTCGCCGTGCTCGGGCCGATGGCCGAGCTCGGCCCCGACTCCGCCGATCATCACGAGCGCCTCGGCGAGCTGCTCGTCCGCCTTGGCATCGACGGGCTGGTTACGGTGGGCGACCGGGCGCGCCGCATCGCCGTCGGCGCCGAACGGGAAGGACTCGAGCCCGAGCGGATCGTGACCTGCGGCGACTCCGACGAAGCCGTCGAGGCCCTCCGGACCTTCCTTGGCCCCCGGGACCTGGTCCTGGTCAAGGCCTCTCGCGCCGCCCATCTCGACCGGGTCGCCGAAGCGCTGCGCGATCGCCCGACGAGCGCCACCCCCGGGGATGCCGCCACCTCGGACCCGGCGGCTGGCGCTCGAGCGCCTGCCGGAAAGCGGGCCTCGTGACCGCCATCCTCCTCGCGGCAGGAGCGGGACTCCTCGTCACGCTCCTCGGTACACCGCTCGCGATCCGCCTCTTTCGCGTGTGGGGATGGGGACAGCTCATCCGGGAGGACGGCCCACAGGGGCACCTCGAGAAGTTGGGGACGCCCACGATGGGCGGCGTCGTCATCATCGCGGGCATGCTGGCAGCCTACGTGGCGGCCAGGGCGGCGTTCGGCCGAATCACCGTTGCGGGACTCGCCGTCCTCGGGGTCGCCGTGGGCCTCGGGATCGTCGGGGCGACGGACGACCTCCTCAAGATCCGCCGGCAGCGATCCCTCGGCCTGAACAAGACGGCGAAGATTCTCGGCCAGGCGCTCATCGCCGTCGCCTTCGCTGTCGTGGCGCTCAAATTCACCCAGGTGGGCGCCGAGGTCTCCTTCATCCGCGACACGGGATTGAAGCTCGGCGCTGTCTTCTTCATCTGGGTCTTCATCATGGTGGCCGCCGCGTCGAACGGCGTGAACCTCACCGATGGTCTGGACGGGCTGGCGTCGGGGTCCTCCGCGCTCGTCCTGGCCGCTTACGTGATCATCCCGTTCTGGCAGTTCAGGCACTCGTGCTTCGTCGCGGAGGCGCTCCCCGCCTGCTACGAGGTTCGTCAGGCGCCCTCCCTGGACGTCGCGATCGTGGCGGCGGGAGCGCTGGGGGCGGTCGCGGGATTCCTGTGGTGGAACGCGGCCCCGGCTCGGATCTTCATGGGAGACACCGGGTCGCTGGCGCTGGGAGGGGTGCTCGCCGGCCTGGCGATCATGACCGACACGCAGCTTCTCCTGCTGATCCTCGGGGGGCTCTACGTGCTCGTCACCACCTCGGTCATCGTGCAGGTGGGGGTCTTCAAGATGACCGGAAGGCGGGTGTTCCGGATGGCTCCGATCCACCATCACTTCGAGCTGATCGGATGGCCGGAGTTCACCGTCATCGTTCGTTTCTGGATTCTGGCCGGGCTGGCGGTGGCGTTCGGACTGGGCCTGTTCTACGCGGACTTCCTCGCGCGAGGGGGCATCCAGTGAGCGGACTCTTCGCGGGAGAGCGAGCGGTCGTCGTGGGGTTCGGGGCGAGTGGGAGAGCGGCCTCTTCGGCGCTGGCCAGGGAAGGCGCACGCGTGCGCGTCAGCGAAACGAAGACGGCCTCGGGGCTCCGCGCCGGCGGGGACCGGAAGGAGGACGCGCTCTCCAACCAGCCCCTCGATCGGATCGAGATCCTGACCGGAGGCCACCTCGCGGAGCACCTCGACGGCGTCACGCTCGTGGTGACGAGCCCTGGGGTGCCGGAGAGCGCGCCGATCCTGATGGAGGCACGCCGCCGGCGGCTGCCCATCTGGAGCGAGCTCGAGGTCGGCGCGCGGCTCTGCCGGGTTCCAGTCGTGGCAGTCACGGGAACGAACGGGAAGACGACAACCGTCGAGCTCATCGCCGAGATGATGCGCTCCTCCGGGCTGCGGGCGAGGGCCTGCGGCAACGTTGGATACCCCTTCTCGGTGGCCGCCACCGAGATGTTCGACGTCCTTGCGGTCGAGGCCTCCTCGTTCCAGCTCCGGTTCACGATCTCGCTCGCGCCGCGCGTCTCCGTGTTGCTGAACCTGGCGCCGGACCACCTGGACTGGCATGGCTCCTACCGCTCCTACGCCGCGGCGAAGGCTCGCATCTTCGCGAACCAGCGGGGCGACGATGTTCACGTCGGGAACGTCGACGACACGCAGGCCGCGCGAGTGTCGGCCACCGCGCCCTGCCGGCGCCGATGGTTCAGGTCGGGGCCGCCCGATGCGGGGCAGGTCGGGATCGTGGATGGCAGCATCGTTGCGCGGGTGGACGGAGAGCATCATCTCGGCGTGCCGGCCGTGGCGGGGGGCGGGTTCCTCTCCGACGCCGCCGCGGCGGCGTCGGCGGCGCTGGCGTTCGGGATCCCCCCCGAGGCCGTCTCCTCTGCGCTTTCGACCGCCCGGCCCCTGCCGCACCGCGGGATCGTGGTGGCGCGGATCGGACGCCTCCGCTTCGTTGACGACTCGAAGGCGACGAACCCCCATGCCGCCCTGGCCGCCATGGACGGTATGACGGCGGTGGTGCTGATCGCCGGAGGTCTATCGAAGGGAGTGGATCTGTCGCCCCTCGCCGCCGCCGCGCCGTCGCTCGCCGGCGTAGTCGGGATCGGAGAGGCGGCGCCCGAGCTCGTGACGCTCTTCGAGGGGCTGGTGCCGGTCGAGACGGCCGGTTCCATGCCGGATGCCGTCCGGCGCGCGTACCGCATGGCCCCCCCGGACGGCACGATCCTGCTCGCCCCCGCCTGCGCGAGCCAGGACATGTTCCGCGACTATCGCCAACGCGGCGAACGCTTCGCAGATGCGGCGCTCGCCCTCGTGCGAGGTGCCGGGAGTGCTCCGGGAACGGATGACCGGGGGAGGCTGCATGCCTAGCGAGACGGCGGTGCTGGGAGCCCGACCGCGCCTTCGCGCCGTTCGCCCGGGGGAGCTATCGCCGGCGGCTGCCCGCGCGAAGTCCGAACGAAGCGCTCGCCGGATGCTGCTGACGCTGGCGGTCTCGGTGACCGCCCTCACGATCCTCGGTCTCGTGATGGTGCTTTCCGCGAGCTCCATCTCGGCGTTCACGCGATACGGATCCAGCTTCTGGTTCTTCAAGCGGCAGCTTACCTACGCCGTTGTCGGCGGCGTGGCGGCCACGCTCGCGGCCCGCGTGCCCCATCGGTTCTGGCAGCGGGTCTGGGCGCCACTGACCTTCGGGACTCTCGCGCTTCTCGTCCTGGTACTGCAGCCCTCGATCGGGACCCGGGTGGCCGGATCGTCGAGATGGATCTCGTTGGGGTCGTTCACCATCCAGCCGTCGGAGCTCGCGAAGCTCGCTGCAGTGACGGCCACCGCCGCCATTCTGACGCGTCACTTGAAGTACATCGACGACTCGATTCGCTGGATGGTCACCCTCGTCCCGATCGTCGGGGTCACCGGCGCACTCGTCATGATGCAGCCCGATCTCGGTACCACCATGATCATCGTCGGTGCGGTGCTGCTCATGCTGTTCGTGGCCGGCGTCCGCCTCCGCCTGCTCGCCGTCACCACGGTGCTCACGACGGGCCTCGGAGCGCTCCTGATCATGGGAGAGACCTACAGGCGTGTCCGGTTCCTGTCCTTCCTCAATCCGTGGGCGGACCCGCAAAACACGGGGTATCAGATCATCCAGTCGCTCATCGCACTGGGATCCGGTCAGCTCGTGGGGGTCGGGTTGGGCGCCAGCCGGCAGAAGTGGGCGTACGTGCCCAACGCGCACACCGACTTCATCTTCTCGATCATGGGAGAGGAGCTCGGACTCATAGGCGAGTTCGCCGTGCTGCTGCTCTTCGGAGCGATTGTCTACGCCGGCGTCCGGATCGCCCTGCAGTCGCGCGACACGTTCGGGCGACTCCTGGCGGCCGGCATCACCGGCTGGATCGGCCTGCAGACCCTCGTGAACCTCGGGGCCGTCACGGGCGTACTTCCCATCACGGGAGTCCCGCTCCCGTTCATGTCCTACGGCGGCTCCTCGCTCGTTGTCTCCCTCGTGGCGGTGGGCATCCTCTTCTCCATCGGCAGGGACGGACTTCGCGCGGTTCGCTCGAAGCCCCGGCCGCCGGCGGCGCCGGAGTGAGGCCGGCATGCGGTTCGTGATCGCGGGCGGCGGAACGGCGGGCCACGTCCTTCCGGCGGTCGCGCTGGCTCGGGAGCTCCGGAGCCGGGGGCACGAGGTGCGATTCGTCGGGACGGAGCGCGGC
>JACDEY010000001.1:13066-22224 GCA_013816105.1 Actinomycetota bacterium | reverse complement strand
GCGATGGGCCGCGGAGGTCCCCCGGAGCCCGTGGTCGCCGGTCCGGAGGACGTGACCCTCGATGCGCTGCTCGCCCGCGTCGAGCGCGGCGAGCACGCGGCCTCCGATTACCTCGAGGACGCCCTGACCTCCGGCGTTCCCACCGTCGGCGCGCGGCGCTGTGGCGGTGGCCTGGCCGGGCGCCCCTATGTCACGAACGTCGCGGAGGCCGCGGGGCTCGCCGCCTCCTCGGGCGCCGGCATGGTGATCCTTGAGGGCAGCGGTGCCTCCGTCCCCACCGTTCCCTGGGACGCGGGCATCCTCGTCGCTCCCGGCGCGCTCCCCGTCCATCACCTGGCCGGATACATGGGGCCGCTCAAGCTGTTGCTTTCGGACCTTGTTGTCTTTATCATCGACAGTGACTCGCGCAGCGGGCGCGAGCACCTCTCCACCCTCGAATCCCAAGCTCGCCGGCTTCATGCGGATATCCGGGTGGCCATCGTGGAGTTGCAACCGCATCCGATGGAAGACGTAAGAGACCGCGATGCCTTTCTCGCGACGACGGCGAAGCCGGAGGTCGCGGAGCTGCTCGTCGGGCGTCTCGAGGAAACGTCCGGCTGCCGGGTCGTGGCGTTCTCGCCCAACCTCTCCGACCGTGAGGGGCTGGAGCGAGACATCGCGGCGTCGCCGCCCTTCGACGTGATGGTGACCGAATTGAAGGCTGCCGCGGTGGACGTGGCGGCGCGGCGGGCGCTCGACCGGGGGGCCGGCGTCGTGTTCTTGGACAACAGGCCGGTCTCGGCGGGAGGCGATGGTGAGGTGGACGAATTGATGAGAGATGTGCTGGCCCTCGCGGCCAGGCGGGCGGAGGAGCGAGCCTGATCGAGCTCTTGGAAAGGGCGGTGCAACCGCGCCGCCCTCGGGGAACGCCGATACGAGGCGGAGCGATGAGCGACGGGAAGGTGATCGTCATGTCGGGCCGGCACCCCGGCCTGCCTTACTCGAAGGGCCTGCGCGCCTCCGAGCTCATGGTGACCGGCCTCTCGCCCTACCGGTCCTATCAGATCGCTGAGGAGGTGGAGGACAGGTTGAAGACACGCCGCGTCTCCGCCGTGACCCGGGACGAGCTGGACGCGCTGACCGCCGAGGTGCTCTCGGACATGGCCGGAGAGCGATACGCCATCAACTTCCTGCGATGGCAGGAGATCGCGCGGCTGGACGTTCCCATCGTCGTGCTGATGGGGGGGGCGACGGGCGTCGGCAAGTCCACCATCGCCACGCAGCTCGCCGCCCGGCTGGGAATCGTTCGGGTGGTAGCGACCGATTCAATCCGCGAGGTCATGCGGGCGATGTTCTCGGCCGAGCTCATGCCCACCATCTACACGTCCTCGTTCGACGCCGACTCGGCCCTGCGCGAGCCGCCGCCCCGCACGGCCGACAAGGTGATCGTCGGATTCCGGGAGCAGACCGCCGCCGTAGCCGTCGGCGTGCACGCGCTCGTCGAGCGGGCCGCCGTCGAGGGGACCAGCGTCGTGGTGGAGGGCGCGCACATCACGCCGGGCTTCTTCGACCTCGCCCCCTACGAGGGCCGGGTGCTCGGCGTGCCGGTCGTCATCACGGTCGAGGACGAGGAGGTCCATCGGAGCCACTTCGTGGCGAGGTCGATGGACTCGTCCTCCCGTCCCTTCGATCGTTACCTCAAGGGTTTCGAGAACATCAGGAAGGTGCAGAAGTACATCAAGAGCCAGGCACTCTCCCATGGAGTCCCGGTCATCCCGAACTACAGCCTCGACCAGGCGCTGGCAGCCGTCATCGACCTCGTCGTCGAGAAGGCCATCGACGCCCTCCGGACGGACGTGAGGCCACGGCACCCGGAGACCCAACTGGAGGAGATGAAGCGATGAAGCTGTTCCTGGACACGGCGAACCTCGAGGAGATCCGGGCCATCAAGCGGTGGGGCGTGCTCTCCGGGTGTACGACCAACCCGTCCCTCCTCGCCAAGGAGGGAAAGGACTGGGAGGTGCAGATGAAGGAGGTCTGCGCCGAAGTCGACGGCGACGTCTCGCTCGAGACGACCGAGAGCACCGCCGACGCCATCTTCGAGCAGGGGATGCGCCTGGCCTCGGTCGCGCCGAACGCCGTGGTCAAAGTTGTCATGACCCCGGAAGGGCTGGAGGCCGGCTCGCGCCTGGTGGCCGAGGGCGTCCCCATCAACGTGACGCTCTGCTTCTCGCCGGCGCAGGCGATCCTCGCCGCCGAGGCGGGTGCCCGCTACGTCTCCCCGTTCCTGGGCCGCATCGACGACATCGGTGCCGATGGCCTGTACGTCCTGGAGGAGATCTGCTCGATCTTCGAGGTCCAGGGCTACGAGACGGACGTGCTCGCCGCCTCTCTGCGCCACCCCATGCACGTGATCGAGGCCGCGCGCCTCGGCGCCGACGTCGCGACGATGCCCTACGACGTGTTCACCAAGCTCGTGAAGCATCCCCTCACCGACCTTGGCCTCGAGAAGTTCGACAGCGACTGGAAGAAGCTCCAGAAGGAGCTGAAGGAGGGAGCGAAGTAAGTGGATTCCATAACGATCGAGAAGTCGGACCTCGCCGGAAAGGTCCTCCCGGAACTGCAGCGGATCGCCGAGGGCCTCGGCGTCTCCGGCCACCAGCGCCTTAGGAAGGGAGCGCTGATCGACGCGATCCTCGCCAAGCAGGCTGAGAACGGCCGGGGCCGGCCCGTCGAGAGCGTCCCGCGCCCGGCGTCGTTGGAAGGGGGACCCGAAGCGCAAACCGAGGCAGAAACCGAGGCGGACGCTCGTCCCGATCGCGCGCCCGACGTTCCTGCGACCGTCGCCGTCCCCGGCGACGGTGCGCCCGGTAACCCGCCGGCGAGCCACGAAGCTGTCGCGCAGGCCCCCTCCCCATCGTCCGAGGGGAGCGGTTCGGACGGCCGCGCGCCTCAGCCGGTGGACGCCGGGGGACGCACTCAGACGGCCACCATGGAGCGCCCGCCGAGAGGCGACGGTCAGGAGCGACCCGACCGGCCTCGCGACCGGCGCCCGTCCCGAGAGGAACGGCGGCGGCAGCGCGACATTCGCCGCGAGCGCGAGCGGGAGGAGCGTGAGCAGGAGCTCGTGGACGCACCGACCAGGACCGGAATCCTCGACGTCCTGCCGGAGGGTTACGGCTTCCTCCGGACCACCGGCTACCTGCCGGGGAACGAAGATGTCTACGTCTCGCTCTCGCAGATCAGGCGCTTCGCCCTCCGACGCGGGGACGACGTCACCGGACAGATCCGCAACGCGCGCGACAACGAGAAGTATCCGGCGCTGCTTCGCATCGACACGGTGAACGGCGTCGATCCCGACACCGCCAGGCAGCGGCCGGCCTTCGACAAGCTCACCCCACTCTTTCCCGAGGAGCGTTTCCGCCTCGAGCATGATGCGAAGGGGATCGCCGAGCGGATCATCGACCTCGTTTCGCCGATCGGAAAGGGGCAGCGGGGAATGGTGGTCTCGCCGCCCAAGGCCGGAAAGACGACCATCCTGAAGCAGATCGCGGGGGGCATCCTGGAGTCGGACCCGGAGACGCACCTGATCGTCCTTCTGGTCGACGAGCGCCCCGAGGAGGTGACGGACTGGCAGCGGACGGTGCCGGCTTCCGAGGTCGTGTACTCGACCTTCGACAAGCCCGCCGACCAGCACACGCAGATCACCGAGCTCGTGCTGGAGCGAGCGAAGCGATTGGTCGAGCAGGGACGCAACGTCGCGATCCTTCTCGACTCGATTACTCGCCTCGCCCGGGCCTACAACCTCAGCGCGCCGGCCTCTGGGCGCATCCTCTCGGGGGGCGTGGACTCCACGGCGCTGTATCCGCCGAAGCGGTTCTTCGGCGCCGCTCGAAACATCGAGGAGGGAGGATCGCTCACGATCATCGCGAGCGCGCTCGTCGAGACGGGCTCCCGGATGGACGAGGTCATCTTCGAAGAGTTCAAGGGCACCGGGAACATGGAGCTACGGCTGGACCGCAACCTGTCCGACAAGCGGATCTTCCCGGCCATCAACATCGACGCTTCCGGGACACGCAAGGAGGAGCGGCTCATGCCGACCGAAGAGCTCGCGCTCGTGTGGCGGCTGCGTCGGGTGCTGACGGCGCTGGAGCCGGCCGCGGCGCTCGAGCTCCTCATCGACAAGATCCGTGCGACCAAGTCGAACGAGCAGTTCCTGCGCGAGATCTCCAAAGCGCCGGTGGGGGACTAGGGATGGCCGGCTGGGGCGACGATCCCGTCATGACCGAGTTGATCGCGGCGATCGCCGACGGTTGGCGGCCGTCTGCGGTCCGTGAGGAGCGAGACAGCTCGGGCACGTCGTTCGACATCGTGACCCTGGAGAAGGAGGATGGTCGCAAGGAGTTCCGAAGCGACCACCTGGCCTTCCACCGCTACGTCGAGGGCCTCATGGAAGACCATGGGCTGTCCTACTCTTGACCGGAATAGAAAAGCGTTGAAAGGGACGAGATGAGACAGGGAATCCATCCAGACTACGGAATCGCTACGGTGCGGTGCTCGTGCGGCAACACGTTCCAGACGCGTTCGACCAAGTCCGAGATCCACGTCGAGCTGTGCTCGCAGTGCCATCCGTTCTACACGGGGCGCCAGAAGCTCGTCGACGCGGGTGGCCGAGTGGAAAGATTCCAGCGGCGGTACGGCCGAACCCCTCCGGCCGGCGCGTAGACGCCCGGTGGCCGAGCAGGACCATTACTACGGGGGGCAGGCGGTCCTCGAGGGCGTGATGATGCGGGGTCGGGACCACTGGGCCATCGCGGTCCGCCGTCCCGACCAGAGCATTCACGTCGAGTCGCACGAGATCCGTTCTGTGGGGAAGCGGCTGCCGTGGCTTCGCAAGCCCGGCCTCCGAGGGATCCTCGCTCTGGGTCAGGCCCTCTCCATCGGCGCGCGGGCGCTCACGATTTCCGCCAATCAATCCGTCGAGGACGAGGAGAAGCTGACCCCTCGCCAGATGGCGTTCTCGATGGTGCTCGCCTTCGTCCTGTTCGCGGCGGTCTTCATAGTCGGGCCGTTCATCGGTTTTCGGTTCTTGCGACGGGTGGTGGAATCAAGCATCGTCCGGAACCTCTTGGAGGGCCTCGCCCGCGTCGTCCTGTTCCTCGGCTACATCGCGTTGATCGGCCGGATGCGCGAGATCCGGCGGGTCTTCGAGTACCACGGTGCCGAGCACAAGACCATCGCGGCCTTCGAGCATGGTGAGCAGCTCGTTCCGGAACGAGTGGATCGCTTCTCCACGCTGCACGTCCGCTGCGGTACGAACTTCCTCCTCATCGTGATGGTCCTGACGATCCTCGTCTATGCGGTCTTCCCCGCCGGGACCCTCGCCTGGGGGATCGTCTCGCGGCTGATCGCCATCCCCCTCATCGCCGGCATCTCGTTCGAGGTCCTTCGCTTGGGCGCGCGCTACTCACGCACGCCCGTCATGCGTGCGCTCATGGCTCCAGGGCTGCTGCTGCAGAAGATCACTACCCGGCCGCCCGACACCGGCCAGATTCACGTGGCGATCGAGTCGTTCGAAGAGGTCCTCCGGCGCGAGGGAAAGTTGCCCGCGTCTCCGAGCTTCCCGGTGGCGGCGGAGCCAGGGACGACGGAGCCCGAGGAGTCCCTGGAGACTCCTTGAAACCCGCGACTGCACGGCTAGAGTAGGACCAGCTACGAGACCTCGCCCGTCTGTACGAAGGAGCGTGCTCGCATGGCGCCGGAGCCGGATCACTCCCCCGAATTGCATCCGAGCGATGTTGCCGATCGCCGATTCTCCATCGTGCGGCGCGGCTACGATCCGGATGAGGTTCAGCGTTTCCTCGGACGGGTCGCCGAACGTCTCCGCCTTCTGGAGGTCGAGTTACAGCAGCAGGGGGTGAGGGCGGAGCTGCTCGAGCGCCGGAGCGCGTCAGCGGCCGAAGCAGCCTACACGCGCATCTCCCGCCACCTCACGGATGTGCTTCGCGCTGCCGACCAGGCGGCGGCGAGCATTCGGGCCGAGGCGGAGCGGGAGGCTCGTGCCGCGATGACCGCATCCGCCCCGCCGGCCAGGGCGCCGTCGCCGGTTCGGGATGCGGCCGTCGAACCGCAGGGCGAGCCGGACGACCTCGGGTTCGACCTGGACCTTTCCTCCCTGGACCTCTTCGAGGGCGCCGGACCGACCCGCTGAGCGCCGGCTTGCTCCCGCGATAATGGCACTGCCATGTGGGAGCGCCTGGACGACATAGAGCGACGGTACGAGGCACTCGGCGCGGAGCTCGCCAAGCCGGAGGTCGCCTCGGACCCAGTCCGAATTCGGGAGCTTGGCAAGGAGCACGCCGAGCTCGGGGAGGTCGTCACGCTCTACCGCGCCTATCGCGACGCGCTCGAGCAGGCGAAGGAGGCGCGCTCGCTCGCGCGCGGTGAAAAGGACGCCGAGATGCACGAGTTCCTTCGCGCAGAGGAGCGGGGTGCGGCCGGCCGGGCGGCCGAGCTCGAGGCGCGGCTGGAGGAGCTTCTCGCCCCGAAGGACCCCAACGACGACCGCAACGTTGTGCTCGAGATCCGCGCGGGAACCGGCGGCCAGGAGGCGGCCCTGTTCGCCGGCGATCTCTTCGAGATGTACCGGCGCTATGCCGAGCGAAAGCAGTGGAAGGCGGAGGTGCTGTCCTCCAGCCCCTCCGACGTCGGCGGGTTCCGGGAGGTGGCCCTCGAGCTGCGTGGCGACCGCGCATACTCCCGGCTGAAGCACGAGTCGGGGGTCCACCGCGTGCAGCGGATTCCCGTGACCGAGTCGGGCGGGCGAATCCACACGTCGACGGCCACGGTCGCCGTCATGGCGGAGGCGAAGGATGTCGACGTCCGAATCGACCCGAACGACCTCGTGATCGATGTCTTCCGCTCATCCGGTCCCGGAGGGCAGAGCGTGAACACCACCGACTCGGCCGTCCGGGTCACCCACAAGCCGTCGGGAATCGTCATCTCCGTTCAAGAGGAGCGCTCCCAGCGACAGAACAAGGAGAAGGCGATGCGCTACCTGCGCGCGCGACTTCTCCGCAAGGCGCAGGAGGAGCAGCAGCGCGTGGAAGCGGCTGACCGCAAGGCGCAGGTTGGAAGTGGCGATCGCTCCGAGCGCATCCGGACATACAACTTCCCCCAGAACCGCGTGACGGATCACCGGGTCAATCTTTCGGTCCATGACCTGCCGGCGGTGCTGGCCGGGGCCTTCGACCCGTTCGTCGAGGCCCTGACCGAGCGGGAGCGCCGCGAGCGGGTGGAAGGCGGAGACGGCGGGCGGGCCGGTCCTCGAAGGGACGAGGAGCCCCCGCCGCAGACGGCGGGGCCCGATTGATGCGTCCGTCCGAGGTCATCCGGCGCTCCACCGACTACCTGGAGAGGCACGGCGTGGAGAGTCCGCGCGAGAACGCCGAGGCGATCCTCGCGCAATGCCTGGGGACCGATCGGGCCGGCCTGTACGCGCGCCGGGAGGGGCTCGATCAGACCACCGCGAGACGCTTCGGCCGCGCCCTGTGCAGGCGATGCTCCGGGACGCCGCTGCAGTACATCACCGGAGAGCAGCAGTTCCTGGACCTGCGGCTGACAGTGGGCCGGGGGGTGTTCATCCCCCGGCCGGAGACCGAAGGGCTGGTCCTCGCTGCGCTCGAAACACTGGAGGGAGTGCCCGATCCGGTGGCCGTGGACGTGGGAACGGGGAGCGGGGCGATCGCGCTGTTCCTGAAACACCGGCGCCGCGACGCCCAGGTATTCGCCACGGATACCTCGGCGGAAGCGGTCGACCTGGCGCGATCCAACGCGCGCCGGCTTGGCCTCGACGTCGACGTCCGGGTGGGGAACATCCTCGACCCCATCCCGAAGGCCCTTCGCGGGCGGGTTAGCCTGCTCGTGAGCAATCCTCCGTACCTCGCGGCCGGGGAGTACGACTCGCTGCCTCCGGAGGTCAGGGCCGAGCCGTACGAGGCGCTGGTCGGCGGCACCGGGGTCCATCGCAGCCTGGTGCTTGCGGCGTCCGAGTGGCTGGCGCCCTCCGGATGGCTCGTCGTCGAGATCGGCGAGACACAGGGACGCGAGGTGTCCGGCGCCTTTCGCCGGGCATCGCTCCAGGACGTCGAGGTATTGCCCGACCTCGCGAGCCGCGATCGCGTGGTCCGGGGCCGGCTTCCTGGATGAGTCGGGTCTTCGAGGTCGATCCGGAGCGACTCGAGGAGGCGGGCGTCGCCGTACGGGCAGCCGCCCGAGCGGTGGCGGAGGGTGCCGTCGTCGTGTTTCCCACCGAGACGGTTTATGGCATGGCCGCCCGCCCGGACCTTTCCAGCGCGACCCGGAGGTTGTTCGCTGTCAAGCGGCGGCCGGCCGCGCTCAACCTTCCCGTCCTGGTCTCAGACCCGGCGGCTGGGTGGAGGCTTGGGGTCGCGACCCCCGAGGCCCGGCGCCTGGCCGATCGATACTGGCCGGGACCGCTCACCCTGGTCCTGCGGAGAACCCGCGCCTCGAGCCGATGGGACCTCGGAGAACACACGGGCTCCGTCGCGGTGAGGGTCCCGGCTCACGCCGTGGCTCGGCGTCTGCTGGTTGCCACCGGCCCGCTCGCGGCGACGAGCGCGAACCCGTCCGGGGCCCCTCCCATCGAGGATCCGGAGGCGCTCGTAGAGACCTTCGGGGACGACGTCGCCGTGTTCCTCGTGCTCGCACCGGGCGCGGCCCGGCCTTCCGGGATCGCCTCCACTGTGGTGGACCTGACGGGAGATGAAGCCTTGGTCACCCGGAAGGGGACGATCGAGGCCCCGCCACGCTGACCGCCCGAGCCCTCCGGAGGCCGATTTCATCGTGACGGTAGACTGCCCGGATGGCGTCCATCCTCATCGTCTGTACGGGCAACATCTGCCGGTCGCCTATGGCCGAGGGGCTCCTCCGTCACCACCTGCTGGCGCGGGGCGTCGGCGACATCCGGGTGGCTTCGGCGGGCGTCTCCGGTTGGGACGGGTCGCCCGCCTCCGCGGAAGCCGTGGAAGCGCTCTCGGAGCGAGGCGTCGACATCTCCTCGCATCTGGCTCGCCGCCTGGGGCGGCGCATGATCGATTCCGCGGATCTCGTCGTCGCGATGGCCGCCGAGCACAGGGGGGGGGTGGCCCGGATCACGC
>JACDEY010000001.1:3421-13056 GCA_013816105.1 Actinomycetota bacterium | reverse complement strand
CCTCGCACGTTTACGTTGAAAGAGTTGGTAAGACTACTTGACGATGTGCGGATGCCGCTCCGAGGCGCGACCTCCGAGGAGCTCACCCGCGAGGCGGCCGAGCTCGCGAACGCACGGAGGACCGGCGGGGAGGACGGCGCACCCCTCGACGAGGACATCGCCGATCCGCTCGGCCTCAGCCTCCCCGCTTACCGAGCCACGGCCTGGGAGCTGAACGGGCTCGTGGAGCGGCTCGTCGAAGGGGTCTTCGGCGAGGGAGCAGACCGTGGCGGCGCCGCGGCCGGCACCGAGGCTGTAGAGCAGGGATCCGCATGGGAGGCGCGGTGAGGGATTACGCCGCGGACTGGGACGCGCTCTCCCGTTCCGATCCCGAGGTCGCCCGGGCCATCGCCGACGAGTTGAACCGTGAGCGTTCCACGCTCCGGCTGATCGCATCCGAGAACTACGCCAGCCCCGCCGTACTGGCGGCCCAGGCGTCGACCATGAACAACAAGTACGCCGAGGGGTATCCGGGTCGTCGTTACTACGGCGGGTGCGAGTTCGTCGATGTCACCGAGACCCTGGCCGTCGAGCGGGCCAAGGAGCTGTTCGGCGCCGAGCACGCCAATGTCCAGCCTCACGCGGGAGCCCAGGCGAACATGGCGGTCTACGGTGCGTTCCTGGACCCAAAGGACCCCTCGCAGAAGGTACTGGGCCTCGTCCTGCCGCACGGCGGCCACCTCACGCACGGCTCGCCGGTCAACTTCTCCGGGAAGTGGTTCTCCTTCATCGGCTACGAAGTCGACAAGGACAGCGAGACGATCGACATGGACCGCGTGCGGGATCTGGCGCTCCAACACCGGCCCCGCATGATCCTCGCGGGCTTCACCGCCTACCCGCGGGTCATCGACTTCGAGGCCTTCCGACGCGTCGCCGATGAGGTGGAGGCGCTCTTCATGGTCGATGCCTCGCATTTCATCGGGCTCGTCGCCGGTGGCGCTTACCCGAATCCCGTTCCGCACGCCGACGTGGTCACCTTCACGACGCACAAGACGCTTCGGGGTCCGCGGGGTGCCGTCATCCTTTCCCGGAGCGAGTACGCCAAGGCGATCGACAAGGCCGTGTTCCCGATGATGCAGGGGGGACCGCTGGAGCACGTCATCGCCGCGAAGGCGGTGTGCCTCCACGAGGCGATGCAACCCGAGTTCGCCGAGTATGCGTGGCGGGTGGTGAGGACCGCCCGGGCACTCGCGGGGGGGCTCGCCGGCGCGGGCCTTAGGGTCGTCTCGGGGGGGACCGATTCGCACCTTGCCCTGGTCGATCTGCAGCCCATTGGCATGACCGGGGCGGAGGCTGAAGCCACCTGCGAGGAGGTCGGCGTGGCGTTGAACAAGAACGCCATCCCGTTCGATCCGCTGCCGCCCGCCACCGCGTCCGGGATCCGTGTCGGGACGCCGGGTCCTGCGACGCTCGGCATGGACGAGCCGGAGATGGCCGAGATCGCAGGGATCATCGGCGACGTGCTGCGAAGGCCCGAGGACGGCGCCGTCAAGGAGGATGCCCGGGGTCGCGTGCGCTCCCTGATGGATCGGTTCCCCGCCTACCCCGGCTGACCCGGCGATGGGGCGCTACCTCGCCGTCTTTCTCGCGTCGGCCGGGACGGTGCTCGCCGTCACGCCGCTGGTCCGCCTGCTCGCCCGGAGGCTCGGGGCGATCGATGAGCCGAGCGATCGGAAGATCCACCCGAAGCCGACGCCCACGCTGGGTGGCATCGGGCTCCTGATAGGGGTGCTCGCGGGAATGGGGGTGGCCTACCTCGATCCCACCTTTCGACCGGTCTTCCAGTCCTCCGAGCTTCAGGGAGTGGCCCTCGCCGCGGTGGTTCTCACCGCCGTCGGGCTGATCGACGACCTGCGGGCGATCTCGGCTCCGGCGAAGGTGGCCGGACAGATCCTCGCCGCGGGACTACTGATCCTCGGCGGAGTGCAGTTGCTGTTCTTCTGGTTTCCCACGCAGGGCGTGATCCTGCTGGGCGATCTGGCCGTGCCGCTCACCGTCCTCTGGGTGCTGCTGATGGTCAATGCGGTCAACCTGATCGACGGTCTGGACGGGCTCGCCGCAGGTATCGTCGCGATCGCGGCCGCGGCCTTCTTCGTTTACGTCTTCGTGGGGCCCACGAACTTCGGCGAGCCGGTCCCCTCGGCTGCCCTTCTCTGCGCCGTCGCCGCGGGTGTCGCCGTCGGTTTCCTCCCCTACAACTTCTATCCGGCCAGGATCTTCATGGGGGACTCGGGCAGCATGCTCCTCGGCCTACTGCTCGCCGCCGCGACCATCTCCGGGGTGGGCCGGACGATCCAGCCTTCAGGAGGGGACATAGCGGCTCTCTCGATACCGGTGCTGATCCCCGTGCTGGTGCTGGCGGTCCCCCTCGTGGACGTCGGCCTTGCGATCTACCGTCGGCTTCGCCGGAGGCGCGGGATCTTCGTCGCGGACAAGGAGCACATCCACCATCAGCTTCGGGAGCTGGGACATACACACCGTCACGCGGTGATCCTCATGTACTTCTGGAGCGTGCTCCTGTCGGGCTCGGCGCTGGCCATCACGTTCATCAACGGCCGGGCCCTCGTGGGCTCGATCGCCGGAGGCTCACTCGTACTGATCGCCGCCACCTTCGTTCCCAGGCGGATCCGCGAGCTCCGCCGGGCGCGCCGGGTCGCGAAGGGCGCCGAGCCCGCCGTGGAGGCGCCCGTCGGAACGAAGCCGGTCTGACGGCGCCCCGCCCGGATGGGGTAAGTTTCGAGCCATGGTGGACGCTTCCCGTCGAACGCTCGCCCCCCAGCTCGCCTCTCCACTGCCGGCTCCGGTCGCGCGGATGCTCGCGGACCTGAACGAGGCCGACCCGGCGCGGGTCCTGCCCATCGTGCTCGAAGCCCTGTCGGTGGTGTGCGGCGCCGTTGGCGTCCGCATGTCCTTCTGCGACGTGGAGGAGCGGAGCCTGGTCGTGTGGGACGCAGCCGGCGCCGCGCTCACGTCCAGGACGCACCGGATGGACATCGAGGGGTCGATCCACGGCAAGGTGTACCGCTCGGGCGGCACGGAACGCGCCGAGGTGGACCTCCTGCCCGCGATCCTCACCCCAGTGATGGCCAGGTCTGAGCGCCTGGGGGTGCTCGAGGTCGTCTTCGACGCGCCACCCGAGGAGTGGGCGGAAGCCGTCGTCGCCTCCGCCGGGCTGCTGCTCGGATACGTCGTGGTGGTGGGGGACCGCTGGTGCGACGAGTTCCAGGTGGCTCGCCGCAGGCAGGACATGAACCTGGCCGCGGAGGTCCAGTGGGTCAGCCTTCCCCTGGCGGCCTTCAAGACGGACCGCATCTCCCTGGCCGGAGCCCTCGAGCCCGCGTACGAGATCGCCGGGGACCTCTTCGAGTACTCGTGCGGTCGAGAGGAGCTCGTGGCGGGGGTCTTCGACGCCATGGGCCATGGGATCACGGCCGCGCGTCTCTCCGACCTGGCGGTGGCGGCCCACCGCAACGCGCGGCGGAACGGTCGAGATCTGGGTGGTCAGGCGGCGTTCATCCACGACACACTGGTCGGGACATTCGGAAAGGAGGGGTTCGTCACCGGCCAGCTCGTGGCGATCGACCTGGGCGACCCCGGCCGGTCCCGTCTCGTCAACGCGGGGCATCCCGCTCCGTTCCTTCACCGCAAGGGCGGCAGGCCACGGCAGCTGCGGCCGGAGATCGACCTTCCCTTCGGGGTGCCGTTCAAGGGCGGCTACCGGATCCAGCCGCTGGAGCTCGCGTCGGGGGATCGGTTGACGCTCTTCAGCGATGGGGTCGTGGAGGCGCGCCCGGACGGTGGCGATCTCTTCTCGGAGGCTCGCCTGGCCCGCTGCCTGCGAGAGACACGAAAGCTCTCGCCCCGGGAGGCGGCCCGGAACATCATCGCGAGCGTTCGGGAGCATCGGGCGGCGGACCTGGCCGACGACGCGACCATGTTGATCATGGACGTCCTGTGATGGGATCGAATCGCCCGGGCGGCTGTTAGACTCACGCGCCTCCATGGCTCGCCGACCGGATCCGGGGACCTCCATGACCGGGTTGTCCACCGGCTTCGCGATCAGCGTCTACATGCTGAGCGCCGTGCTGGTATGGGGCGGGATCGGATACCTGATAGATCGTTGGATGGGAATCGAGGGCGCCTTCACCGCCGTTGGAGCGGTGGTGGGCGCGGGCGCCGGCATTTACCTGGTCTACCTGAGGTACGGCCGAGAGCATGACGAGAAACGCTGATCCCGAGCGGGAGATCCTCCGCCGTGTCGCACCATTCGCGGCCCCGGCCCTTGCGGTCTCTTTCATCGGCGGAGCGGCGGCGGGGGGATGGGACTCCGGCTGGTCGGCGGCGCTCGGCATCGCCGTGGTCTTCGCCAACGCCGCCGTGAACGCGCTCTCCCTGGCGCGAGCGGCCCGCATCTCCCTTCAGGCGCTATACGCGGTCGCCCTGGGTGGGTTCGTCATACGAATGGCGGCCATAGTGGGCCTGCTCTTCCTGCTGGATCGGTTCGCCTTCTTCTCGCCGCTCGCGTTCCTCCTCGCCGTCGTGCCGGCGACCGCCCTTCTGCTTGCCTACGAGATGAGGCTATTGGCCGGTGGTCTCGGCGCCGAGCTCCAGATCGCTTCTCCCCGGGAGCAGGTGAGCCCGTGAGCGGCTTCCTGACACTGCCCGGCGTGATCGCGGAGAACCCGCTCATAAGTGAGGAGTTCCACCGGCCCACGACGAAGCTCTTCGTGTGGGACTGCGTCACCGGGTCGGTGGATATCGGCGGCATAGAGTTCTGCCTCAACCGGGTCATCCTCTTGCTCTTCCTCTCCATGCTCCTGTTCATCGGCCTGTTTTTCTTCGCCTTCCGCAAGCCGAAGGTGGTGCCCGGGAAGCTTCAGGCGGTAATGGAGATGGGGATCGAGTTCATCCGCCAGCAGGTCGTCATTCAGATGATCGGGCCGGAGGGGATGAAGTTCCTCCCCTTCCTCGCGACGCTGTTCTTCTTCATCTTCCTCGGCAACATCCTCGAGGTGATTCCCGGGATCAACTTCCCGGTGAATTCCAGGGTTGCGTTCCCCATGGTGCTCGCGATCGTTTCCTGGGTGGTCTACAACTACGTGGGCGTCAAGGAGCAGGGTTTGCTCGGCTACCTGAAGTCCGTCCTGTTCCCGCCCGGCGCTCCCTGGCCCATCTACTTCCTCCTCACGCCGATCGAGTTCTTCACGGTCATCATCGTGCGGCCCATCACGCTGACGCTCCGGCTCACCGCGAACATGTTCGCCGGGCACCTGTTGCTCACGCTGTTCTTCCTCGGCACCGCCACTCTGCTCGCGAACGTCGTCACGGCCACGTTCGCCGTGTTCTCCTTCGCCCTGGCGGTCGTACTCGTGGGCTTCGAGATCTTCGTGGCCGGGCTACAGGCGTTCATCTTCAGCATCCTCACCGCCTCGTACATCGCCGGGGCGGCCCATCCCGAGCACTGACAGGAGGAGTTCATATGGCGTTCCTTGCACAGGTGGTGGGACTGATCGCCCAGGTCTCCGACGAAGGGTTGGCGACGATCGGCAAGGGGCTCGTCTACGGACTGGCCGCCATCGGCCCCGGCGTCGGTATCGGCATCCTCATGGGCAAGGCGGTCGAGGCCATGGCCCGCCAGCCCGAGGCTGCCGGCATGGTTCGCGGCACGATGTTCATCGGCATCGGACTGATCGAGGCGCTGGCGCTGTTCGGCTTCGCGCTCTCCTTCATCCTCTAGGAGGGGACGGTGGTCACCCTGATCTCCACGATCGTCCTGATCGCCCAGGAGGCTGAGGAGAACGACCCCAGCGACCTCCTCCCTGCGATCCAGGAGCTCGTCTGGGGCGCCATCGCCTTTGCCGTCCTCTTCTTCTTCATGCTGAAGTTCGTGATGCCGAGGCTGAACCAGACCCTGGAGGCCCGGCGCGAGAAGATCCAGGGGGAGATGGAGCGGGCCGAGCAGGCTCGCCGGCAGGCCGACCAGGAGCTCGCCGAGTATCGGAGCCAGCTCGCCGGCGCCCGCGACGAGGGCAACCGCATCATCGAGGAGGCCCGCCAGACCGCCGAATCGATGCGCCGCGACATGGCGGCGAAGGCCGAACAGGAGAACCAGGCGGTCCTCGCCCGCGCCCAGGAGGAGATCCGGGCGGAGCGCGACCGGGTGTTCCAGGAGTTGAAGGGGCAGGTCGGCGAGCTCTCGCTGGCCCTTGCCGGGCGGGTGGTCGGGGAGTCGCTCGACCGCGAACGCCACTCGCGGATCGTCGACGACTACATAGAGGAGCTCGCCACGCTGGGGCCGTCCGGCGATGGGAGAGGCAGCGGCCAGGGCTCGGCCGGCGACGGGGGCGAGGAGCCCACTCGCGGCTCCGGGACTCCGGAGGGGTAGGTGGCGGACAGGGATCGCCTGGTCCAGGGGTACGCCCGCGCCATCTTCTCCGTTGCGGAGGCCGAGGGCAGCCTCGACGACGTCGAGGACGAGCTCTTCCGGTTCGCCCGTACCGTCGAGGCGAACTCCCGGCTCCGCGACGCCCTCACGGATCCGGCGCTGCCGCCCGAGCGCAAGAAGTCGGTGGTGGCGGAGTTGCTGGGTAGCAAGGCGAGCCCCCACACGGTCGGGCTGCTGGGCTTTCTGGTGGAGCAGGGCCGCGCGAAGGACCTCCCCAAGATCATCGACGCTCTGGTCGAGCTCGCGAGCGAACGTCGCCGAACCGCCGTCGCCGAGGTTCGCACCGCCGTACCGCTCAGCCCGGGGCAGCGCGAGCGTCTGGCGGAGGCGTTGAACCGGGCGACAGGCAAGGAAGTCGACCTCAAGGTGCTCGTGGACCCGAGCGTCCTCGGCGGTGTGATCGCTCGCGTGGGTGACGAGGTCTTCGACGGCACCATCAGGCGGAAACTGGAGCTGGCCCGAGAGCGGCTCGTCAGGGCTCGCTAGGCCTCGGGCCAGAGGGGGGATCGGAACGATGGCGCAAGACTTGACCATCTCATCGGAGGAGATCGCCGCGGCGCTCCGCAAGTACGTCGAGGGCTACGAGCCCTCGATGGAGCGTGAAGAGGTCGGCCGCGTGCTAATCGCCGGTGACGGCATCGCCCGCGTCTCGGGGCTTCCCCAGACCATGGCGAACGAGCTCCTGGAGTTTCCCGGCGGGGTGCTCGGCCTCGCGTTGAACCTGGAGGAGGAGGAGATCGGCGCCGTGATCCTCGGTGAGGCGTCGCACATCGAGGAGGGGGACCCCGTCAAGCGGACCGGGCGCATCCTCTCGGTTCCCGTCGGGGACGGCCTGCTCGGGCGCGTGGTCAACGCGCTGGGCGAGCCCGTGGACGGCAAGGGCGCCATCCCGTACGACGAGACGCGGGTGCTCGAGGTCCAGGCTCCCTCCGTCGTGCAGCGCCAGCCCGTGAAGGAGCCCCTCTACACGGGCATCAAGGCCATCGACTCCATGACGGCGATCGGTCGGGGCCAGCGGGAGCTGATCATCGGGGACCGGCAGACGGGAAAGACAGCGATCGCCATCGACGCGATCATCAACCAGCGTTCGCTCTGGGGAACCGATCGCCAGGTGAAGTGCATCTACGTCGCCGTCGGGCAGAAGTCCTCCACGGTGGCCGAGGTCGTCCAGGCGCTGGCGGACAACGGAGCGCTCGAGTACACGGTGGTCGTCAACGCGGGGGCCTCCGACCCGGCGCCCTTCCAGTACATCGCTCCGTACGCCGGCGCCGCCATGGGCGCACACTGGATGTACGAGGGCGAGCACGCGCTAATCGTCTACGACGACCTCTCGAAGCAGGCGACCGCGTACAGAACGCTGTCGCTCCTCCTTCGCCGCCCGCCCGGCCGCGAGGCCTTCCCCGGCGACGTCTTCTACCTGCATTCCCGACTGCTCGAGCGCGCCGCCAAGCTCTCCGACGAGCTGGGTGGCGGATCCCTCACCGCCCTCCCGTTCGTCGAGACCAAGGGGGGCGACGTCTCCGCCTACATCCCCACCAACGTCATCTCGATCACCGACGGCCAGATCTACCTGGAGACCGACCTGTTCTACTCGGGGGTCCGCCCGGCGATGAACGTGGGCATCTCGGTGTCCCGCGTCGGCGGCAACGCGCAGATCAAGGCGATGAAGCAGGTGGCCGGCCGCCTTCGCCTCGACCTGGCGCAGTACCGGGAGCTGGAGGCCTTCGCCGGATTCGGGTCTGAGCTCGACAAGGCCTCCCAGGCCCAGCTCGCCCGGGGGGCCCGCGTGGTCGAGGTCCTGAAGCAACCGCAGTTCCGGCCCATGCCCGTCGAGCAGCAGGTGATGTCGATCTACGCCGTCACCGGCGGCCACCTCGACTCCTTCCCGGTCGAGGACGCCAAGCGGTTCGAATCCGGCTTCCTGCAGTTCATGGAGGCCCGCCACCCGGAGGTCGGCGAGCACATCCGGAGCAAGGGAGACCTGCCAGAGGAGATCGAGAAGGCGCTGAAGGAGGCCCTCAAGGAGTTCTCCGGCACCTTCAAGTCGTCCGCTCCCGAGTCGGGCGGCGAGTCCGGTCTGGCCAAGGGAACCCCCCCCGACGAGGTTCGCCCCGACGTCGGGTGGGACCGGATGTCCTCGGCCGAGAAGGAGGAGGCCGAGGAAGCGGAGGAGGAGGCTGAGTGGCGGGCCGGCCGGGTCGGCCGTGGAGATGAGCCCCAGACCGAGGGGTTCCAGGAGCCCTCGCAGGTGGAGCGCGAGGAGGGGTTCGTGAAGCGCGAGGGGGCGGCCGGCGACTCCGACGTCCCGCCGCCCGGGTAGGGGCGCGTGGGCGCAAAGCTCCGCGTCGTCCGCCGGCGGATCCGCTCGGTCCAGTCGACCATGAAGATCACCCGGGCGATGGAGCTCATCGCGACCTCGCGCATCCTCCGGGCTCAGCAGCGGGTCGAGGCCGCGCGACCGTACGCTCAGAGGCTCACCGAGGCGATGGAGGACGTGGCCCGGCAGACGGGCGGGCTCGTTCATCCACTCCTGGAGGAGCGTCCCGATCCGAAGCGCGCCGCCGTGCTGGTGATCACCTCGGACCGTGGGCTGGCCGGCGCCTACAACACCAACGCCCTGCGCCGCGCGGAGCGGGACATGAATGCGATCCGCAAGCGAGGGCTCCAGACCGCAGTGTTCACCGTGGGGCGAAAGGCGCAGTCGTACTTCCGCTTCCGGCAGATCCCGGTCGAGCGGGCATGGACCGGCGTGAGCGAGGTCCCACCGTACAGCGCGGCGGAGGAGATCGGGGCCGCGATCATCAAGGCTTTCGCAAGCGGAGAGATAGACGAGCTGCACACGACCTACACGGACTTCCGCTCGGCCTTCACCCTGCGGGCCACGTCGCAGCGCTTCCTTCCCGTGGCGCCGGAGGAGGTGGCCGGGTCCCGGAGTGGGGAGCCCTCCGCGGAGTACATCTTCGAGCCCGAGCCGGCCGAGATCCTGAACTACCTCCTACCGCAGTACGTGACCACGAAGATCTATGCCGCCATGTTGGAGTCGGCGGCCTCGGAGAACGCGGCCCGCCGCCGGGCGATGAAGGCCGCGACCGAGAACGCGGAGGATCTCATCAAGGTTCTGACCCGGGTCGCGCACGATGCGCGGCAGGCC
>JACDEY010000001.1:0-3411 GCA_013816105.1 Actinomycetota bacterium | reverse complement strand
GATCACCACCGAGATCTCGGAGATCGTCGGCGGGGCCGAGGCGTTGAAGCAGGCAGCGGGGCGCTAGCCTCGCATCGAGCGGCGCGAAGGGGAATGACGATGGCACAGAGTGGCAACGGCAGCGGGAACGGACTGGTCCAGGGACGGATCGTGGCGGTGATCGGCCCGGTGGTGGACGTGGAGTTCCCGCCGGAGGCGCTGCCCGAGGTGAACACGGCGCTGCGCGTGAACCGGACGCTCGGGGGCGTCACGGACGTGATCACGTGCGAGGTGTCGCAGCACATTGGCGAGTCGGTCGTTCGTGCGATCGCCCTCAAGCCGACCGACGGGCTCGTGCGCGGGACCCCCGTGGAGAACACGGGCGGCCCGATCAGCGTCCCGGTCGGCCCAGGCGTGCTGGGCCACGTCTACAACGTGCTTGGTGAGCCGCTCGACATCCCCGCGGAGGACCTCCACGTCGAGGAGCGCTGGCCCATCCACCGGGACCCGCCGCCGTTCGACGAGCTCGAGCCGAAGACACAGATGTTCGAGACCGGCATCAAGGTGATCGACCTCCTGGAGCCGTACGTGCAGGGGGGCAAGATCGGCATGTTCGGCGGAGCCGGCGTGGGCAAGACCGTGATCATCCAGGAGATGATCTACCGGGTCGCCGAGCAGCACGGCGGTGCCTCGGTCTTCGCCGGCGTCGGCGAGCGGACGCGCGAGGGGAACGACCTGTTTCTCGAGATGAAGGAATCCGGCGTTCTCGAGAAGACGGCTCTCGTCTTCGGCCAGATGGACGAGCCGCCCGGGACGCGGCTGCGGGTGGCGCTCAGCGCCCTCACGATGGCCGAGCACTTCCGCGACGTCGAGCGCCAGGACGTCCTGCTGTTCATCGACAACATCTTCCGCTTCGTCCAGGCCGGCTCCGAGGTGTCGACGCTGCTGGGGCGGATGCCTTCCGCGGTGGGCTACCAGCCGGACCTCTCCGGCGAGATGGGTGACCTGCAGGAGCGGATCACCTCGACGAAGGGGCGCTCGATCACCTCCCTGCAGGCCATCTACGTGCCGGCCGACGACATCACCGACCCCGCGCCGCACACGGCGTTCGCGCACCTCGACGCGACGACGGTTCTATCGCGCCAGATCGCCGCGCTGGGAATCTATCCGGCGGTCGACCCGCTCGACTCGACCTCGCGCATCCTGGACGCGCGTTACATCGGCGACGAGCACTACGACGTGGCGCGGCGGGTCCAGGAGATCCTTCAGGAGTACAGGAACCTGCAGGACATCATCGCGATCCTCGGGATCGACGAGCTGTCCGAGGAACAGAAGGTGACGGTGGCGCGGGCCCGAAAGATCCAGCGGTTCCTGTCGCAGCCGTTCTTCGTGGCCGAGCAGTTCACCGGCATCTCCGGCAAGTACGTGCCGATCGACGAGACCATCGCGTCCTTCAAGGGCATCGTGGAGGGCGAGTACGACCACCTCCCCGAACAGGCCTTCTTCCTGGTCGGGGGGATAGAGGAGGCGGTGGCCCAGGCCGAGCAGCTCGCGAAGGCCGGAGCGGAGACCTAGCCGGTGGCGGAACGGCTGGAGGTGTTCTTGGTCACGCCCGAGCGCGAGCTCTGGTCTGGTGAGGCAACCATGGTTATCGCTCGAGGGACCGAGGGCGAGGTCGGCATCCAGCGCGGTCACGCTCCTATGCTCCTGCGCCTCGCCGTCGGCGTGCTGCGGATCCAGCACGACGGGCAGGAGGAGCGAGCGGTGGTCGACGGCGGCTTCCTCCACGTGACGTCCGGGGAGGACGTCACTCGCATCGACGTGCTCGCCGACGGCGGGACCCTGGAGGCGGACATCGATTCTGCCGCCGCCGAACGGGCCCGCGACGATGCCCGGGATCGCCTCGAGGCGAACGCCGATGACGAGGGTGCCCGCGCGGCCCTCGCACGAGCGGAAGCGCGCCTGGCGGTGCGGGCCTGAACGTCCCGCCCATCGGAGAAGTCGCCTACCTCTGGTCGATCTCCGAGCCGTGGGAAGGCGCGGAGATGGCGATCGTGTCGCGATCCGGCGAGCGCCTAACCGCGGGTGGCTGGGCCATCGGATCGAACCCGTTGCCGTATCGGCTCGAGTACCGGTTGTTGACGGGAGACAGCTTCGTGACCGAGCGACTGTCGGTTGCCGCCGAGGGTGCCGGATGGACCCGGACGATCGAGCTCCGGCGATCCGCGGACGGCGAGTGGTCCTGTACGGCGTCCTCGGAGGGAGCGCCGGACCTTCCTCCGGCGGGCGGGGATGTCTCGATGCTCCAGGGTGCCGACGACTGTGACCTGGGGCGTTCCCCGCTGACCAACGTCATGCCGGTGCTGAGGCACGACATGCATCGAGGGGGCGGGCCGGCCGACTTCCGGATGGCCTGGGTCTCCGTCCCCGACCTGGCCGTGTCTCTCTCCCGGCAGCGGTACTCCTTCGTGCAGGGCACCGATCGGGGATCGATCGTCCGGTACATGAGCCCGGACAGCGGGTTCACCGCCGACCTGGAGCTAGATCCGGACGGCTTCGTCGTTCGGTATCCCGGACTGGCGGAGCGCCTCGCGCCCCTCCCGTCCGCCGCCTTCTAGAATCCCAACATGGAACGACTGGTCGTGGAGGGTGGGCGCCCGCTGCGCGGATCCGTGCGCGTGAACGGCGCGAAGAACTCGGTACTGAAGCTCATGGCCGCTGCGCTCCTCGCCGACGGCGAAAGCGTCCTCGAGAACACGCCTCGCATCCTCGACTGTCTCACCATGACCGAGGTGCTTCAGCACCTGGGGGCGGACGTGTCATGGGACGGCTCGACGGTGTCGGTGGACACCCGCGGGGTCACCTCCACTGAGACCCCCTATGAGCTGGTGCGCAAGATGCGCGCCTCGATCGTCGTGCTGGGGCCGCTTATCGCGCGGTTCGGACGGGCCCGGGTCGCCATGCCCGGCGGGTGCAACATCGGCTCCCGCCAGATCGACCTGCACCTGAAGGGGTTCGAGCGCATGGGGGCCGAGTTCACCTACGAGCACGGCTACCTCGAAGCCAAGGCCCCGTCGCTGACGGGCGCCTCCATCACCCTCGACTTTCCCAGCGTGGGGGCGACGGAGAACATCCTCATGGCCGCTGTGGCGGCCACCGGGACAACGGTCATCGACAACGCTGCCAGGGAGCCGGAGATCCAGGACCTCGCCGAGATGCTCGTCGAGATGGGCGCGCGCATCGAGGGGGCGGGAACCACGGTGATCGAGATCGAGGGGACCGAGACCTTCCGGCCGGTTCGCCACCGCGTGGTCTCCGATCGGGTTGAGGCGGGCACGTTCGCCATCGCGGCGTGCGCGACGGGCGGGGAGGTCTTCCTCGAGGGTGCTCGCGCGAGTCACCTGGACCTCGTGCTGGCCAAGCTGTCGGACG